>JAFDDL010000276.1 GCA_019310865.1 Deltaproteobacteria bacterium
AAACACGACCCGCATCAGCCTCGTTGATCAACGTGTTGCCGTTGGGAAGGCGCTGGGCGTTGGACTCGGCACAACTGAAAAAGGCCTGGGAAGCCAGAGAGTGACTTGGGGCATGGCCCAGCTGTTTCGCTGAGTATTCCCAAACAAGCTTCCGGGTAATGGGATTGAATTCGGTAACCGATGAGTAGGGCTTGCCATTGTTGAAGACCAGGATATTTCCCTCGCCGGGAAGACCCCTTGGGATCATGTGGGCGTTATGCAGCATGCCGCCGGTATAAAAAGGCTCCTGGTGGTACTGGAAACCTAGATGCGCCAATTCCGGGTACTCTTTATAGTCCGGACCCACCCACCACACAATCTCACCCGTCTTTCTGGAGATGATGAAAATCGTGTCGCCGATGGTGTTGTCGCAGATAATGTTGTCCGGGTGGAAGCGCTCGTCGCCCTGGTCGAACCACTTGTTGGGCCCCAGGTAGGATGCCGTGTTGATAACCCGAATGGTGGGATGAGCCGCTTGGCCGCCTTCACTAAGCTTGCCGTAAGCATGTTTTTCCAGACCACCGATTTTTTTCACCCACTCTTCAACGTGATCGCCGGCAATCCACTCCCAGAGGATCTTACCTTCCCAGCTGACTTCGTAAATGCTGCTGTTCAGATATCCGAGCTTTCCCTTGGCTGAAAGAATAAGGGTCTTACCGCCCTTGGTGTTCGGCTCCATTCCCGGTGCGTAATAACCGGTGGGGGAACCCTCGCGCTGCCAGTCGTGGTGTTGTCTGGCACTCCAATACGGTTTGCTGTCCTTCTTTCCGGTATCCTGAACCTGCTCATATTTGTCGAACTTCCAGACGATATTGCCCTCGAAGTCAATCTGGACAAGATCAAATCCAAGAAAAGCCTGGGCGGTGGGAATCTTGGGGTTGGAATTCCACAAGTGTTTGCCTGGCTTGGTCATGCCGCCCATGGCAAATCCGCCGGGCAGGATCTTGGTGGGGTAACTGTGCAAGGGCCATCGATGAACCACCTTTCCATTCATATCGATCAGCAGGGTTGTGCCCTGCCCGGTCCGGGCATCCTCAAGGGGGGCGATCATGGTGTAACCGCTCCAGGCTTTATCAGGATCATAAATAGTGGTTCCAGTTGGAAAAACGGTCGGTGAAGCAGTCAGCGTCGCTGGTAATACAAACGCCATAACCAATGAGAGTAAAATAAAGCGTTTCTTCATGAACAGTCTCCTTTCTCTGGTGCAAATTAATTTGAAAACTATACGAACAATGTGAGAATTGACTTGTACCCAATCTTAAGCAATGTCCGTACCAGATCCGGCTAATAGACCGGCAAAGATAATAAGTACAGCTGGATAGGTGTTTTTCATGATGAAAATAATAGATGCATCCTCACGCTGCCGCACCGCATCCGACGAAATATAGACGGGTCGTCGACATTTCGTATGGATTGCTCGCCTATCGATGGGAAAAATTCTAAATTATTATCACCTGAACCTTGCAGGAGCCGGAGAGTCATCTGCAAGATACTTAAAGGTACTTAAGGGTGGAGCCATCCCGCTTGTAGCAGGATTGCGAACCTTTAATAACACAACAGATGGAAGTCTCCGGCTTATGCGTGGAAGGGGCACACTTATTGCAGACCAATGGTGTCATGCGGTTTTAATGAACGCGTATTGAGCACAATTGGATCGACCAAAGAATTTATGAATTTTCTCACTTCACATATATCCGACAATCATGCAGCGGCATACCGAAACAAACTCCTTTCGGTTGCCTACATGCTTTCGGGATGCTGTGGGCTCATTTACCAGACGATCTGGATTCGGAAATTCACGCTGGTTTTCGGCTCAACCATCTTCTCCATGAGTATGGTAATTGCCGTTTTTTTCGGGGGTCTGGCACTCGGAAGCCATACGTTCGGGAAAGTGTCCAAAAGGACGGGGCATCCGGTGCGTCTCTATGCCGTGATGGAAATCATCATCAGCCTTTACGCATTGGCGTTCCCGATGATGCTGGGCTTAATGGATCGGGTGTATGCGTCCCTATATTCATCCATATCCCACGATTTTATCATTTTAATCCTGGTCAAAGCTCTTTTATGCTGTTTGCTCCTTCTTCCGCCCACGGCGATCATGGGCGGAACCTTGCCCATCCTCGCCAGGCATTTCATAAAAAGAATTCCGGATGTCGGAAGGCAAACCGGCCTGATATACGGGTTAAACACGCTCGGTGCCGCCATGGGATGTCTACTGGCTGGATACCTGTTGTTACACAGTCTTGGCATTTCCCAAACAAATACGCTCACCGGTCTCACCAATCTTGCAATCGGTATCCTGGTGTGGTTCTTACGTGGTCAAGCTTCCGACAATAGAGGGCTCCCTTCCGAAATAATTGCCCAGCAAGGTCTCGAGCAAAGCCCAGTAAAGGCGGCACACCGGTCCGGTTTGCTACTCATCACGATGATCTGTTTCGGCGTATCCGGATTTGTATCCATATCCTACGAGATCATCTGGCTCCGATACATTCTCCTGTACCTGCGTGATACCAGTTATCTGACCTCAGGCATCATTACCATTTTTATTTTCGGAACGGCCTTGGGAAGCTTTTTGTATGGAAGGCATGCAAACCGCGCTCGACACCCGCTGGCCGTATTGGGATTCCTTCAACTGGGTATCGGGCTGTCCACTATAATCGCAATTTACCTGCCCATCCCCTGGTACCATGACATTGTCGAGGCCGGGGAAGGCAGTTCGGTAAACACCCTGGGTTTCCTGTTTTTGCTGCTGATTGTGCCCACGCTTCTCATGGGGGCAACCTTTCCGGCTGTTGTCCGAATCATAGGTAATGAAATCAAGTCGGTGGGCAATCGCATCGGCCAGGCGTATGCCGTTAACACACTGGGCGCCATTCTGGGTTCCCTTGCTGTGGGCTTTTTTCTTTTTATGGTTATGGGACTTCAAACGGCGCTTTATATCCTGTTTGGATTGAATATGGCAGCGGCATTCATTTTAATACTGAAAGAAAGCAAATCGTTTAATAAAGGGTGGGCGGCCATCCCCCTTGCCCTGTGCTGCCTGTTTCCAATCATCAATGAGGGCTTTTTTAAGTGCCATGTCCCGGAGCAAATCATCCAGAGGATCAGCCAGGGAAATGACATCCTGGAAATCAGCGAGGGGGTTACCGGCACGGCCTGGGTAACCAGGTCACCACGCTTCGACCAGGTAAGTCTTCTCGACAACCGAACCGTCATCAGTCGAAGCGATTCGTCGGGCTTTGTCATTCAGGGTTTCATACCGCAACTTCTAATGCCGGAGATTCCCAAACGAGTTCTGGGACTGTGTTTCGGTGGTGGGCTCTCGTATTATGCGGGTAGACTGTTTCCAGAAACAAAGCACCTCGATCTTGTGGACATCTCCAGGCATAATATGGATCTGGCCCTGAAACACATCCCTCTGAACAGAGGGTTTGAAACAGACCCAAGGGCTAGATTCGTTGTGGATGATGCGTATAACTATGTCAAATACACCCATCTTAAATACGATCTTGTCATCATGGATCCGACACCGCCGGTGTTTAGTTATCGATGTGCCGCACTCTACACCCGGGAGTTCTATACATTTGCACGGAGTCGTTTAACCCGCAGCGGTTTCTTTTCCCAAGTGCTGCCGCTGGGGCACATGTCCGATGAAGAAACGGTGAATGTGATGAAAACATTCGCATCCGTATTCCCCCATTGTCTGTTGTGGTGGAACGGGTATGAACCCGTGATGATCGGCTCAAACCGGGAATTTAAATTTGATGTTCACCAAATCAACAGCCGCATCACCCGACCGGATATCAATAAGGGGCTGGATATCTATTCAAAAGAAGCGGATTACACGCGCCTGAGTCATTTCCTATCAGGGCTGCTATTGACATCCGGGGATTTTAAAAAGGTCGGGGCATCCGGCACCATCTATACAAACGATCTCAACCGTCTGGAGCTGTCATCGTGGGATAATATCAATATGGATAACATCACCCGAATCCATCAAAGCCTCACCCCATGGACGGATGCGGTAGCTTTATTCGTTGGATTGGATTTGAAAAAGTATGCCCCGCAGCTAACGGCAAGACGCGAATATCTCATGGGCATACTCTACAAAATTAACCGGACGGGCGTGCTTCAAGCCAGATCCGGTGAACCGGTTTTCAAACTATAACAGAAATAAGTCTGGAGGTTACCCAATGAGAACAAAAAACATCTCACCTTTTATGCTGGTATTACTTGCCGCGCTGCTTCTATTTCCTGCATCCATGGCGCTTGCCGAGGACGACGGGATCATCAGTTACAACACGGCAACGGCTGAAGAGCTCATGCAGCATGAAGACCTGGAGGTTCCAGAGGACATTGCCAACGCCATCGTGGCGTACAGAGAGAAGAACGGGCCGTTCAAATCCCCGGAGGATCTTTTAAAAGTCCCCGGAATAACGAGCGAAATTCTTGAAGATCTCAACCCCGTCTTCAGCGAGGAAGGCGGCGATATCATATACGATCCGGATGCGGAACCGGCCCTGGCGCCTTCTAAATGCTGATGGGTACAGTGAGAGAGAGGGCTTAGCGTCATTATGAAATCTGATGTTCGTCAGTGTCTATCATTCATCATCATCATCACCGCTATCCTGCTGTTGGTCGGCGCCTTGTCGGGTGCCGCCGCAACACAAGAGAGCCCCCACGGTCTTGAACCCGCCGACGATATGGCCTTTATACCCAAACTGGACGGGCTGCGAAACAAGACCTTCCGGAATCATTACGGGAAGAAAAAGGCCCTGTCCGAGGCGGTTGTGCTGCGCCGCAGCACCATTGAGGACGGCAGGGCCACTGTGCCGGCAGCCGGCCTATTCTATATCTCAGAAACCAGCGAAGATGCTCAGCCGTTCATGCGCGATCCGTTTCTGGTCCTGGGGGAGCATGCCTACCTGGTGGATTTGACTTCCGGCAAACAGGTTGTCACGGATTTTAAGGTCAAGATCGGAGAAAAAGTACCGGTTGCCAACACCGGATACCGTATGTGGTTCGATTACGCCACGGACCATTACGAAAAACCCTACGCGGAGCTGGCCCTCATCTCCCCGTCAGGCGGCTGGCCCCTGGAGTTTCCCATCGCCACCGAGTTTCCCGGCCGGGAAGCGGTTCGCGATTTGAAGGTATCGGAAGGGTATGTGGATCAGCTTGAAAAATTCTATCTGGATAAGGAGTACTTTTACGGTGCCACACGCTTCAAGGCCCGCAAGATCGGCTTTAAAGAGGCCGAATTTGAAACTGTTGAATTTCCCGAAATCTCCCAGGCCACCTTTTCCATGCATCGACCCATCGTATTGGATGTCCGCCAGGAGGATTATCGCTTCTATTTTAACAAGCGCATCTATGCATTTCGCCGGCCGGACGGGTTTCTGGTGAGGGTAACGGATTTTTGGGGCAACAAGGTCTTTTCTGAAAAGCTGATAAGGCCCATCACCGCCCAGGGCTACAAGTCCGTCGCTTCTGAAAAGGACAGCTACCACCTGACCATCCCGGAGTTGGA
>JAFDDL010000277.1 GCA_019310865.1 Deltaproteobacteria bacterium
GAAAAAGCTGAAGCCGGGCGTGCATGGGGTTATCCTGTCACAGGGGCATCGATCCGCAACGTTTTTGCCCCAGGTCTGGAAACAGCTTCCCGGCAAAGAGCAATTCCTTGAAAATCTGTGCATCAAAGGCGGGTTGCCGCGCAATGCATGGAAAGATTCCCAGACCGTCATCAAGCTTTACGAAGCCGAGTATTTCTCCGAATAGATAAGGGTATTGTTTAAATGGAATCTTGGAACGAGCGGCTGCATGAAAAAGAGGTGATATGCGTCAAGATTCAATCCTAATTATCGAACAGGATCCCGATGATCGACAATTGATAACCGAGGTTGTCGCCAAACTTGGCTATGACTGCCGGTCCTTTGAAAAAAAAGCTGCGGCATTTGAATTTCTTGAAAAAAATAATTCCAGCCTTCTTATCACGGATATTCGTTTTGAAGAAACTGCCGACACCGGTGTTATGGGTCGGCTTCAGCGCCTAAAAACTGACGCGCCCTTTGCGGTCATGACCGGTTATGGCCGGGATTACACGTTTGATCGAGTGTTCGGTGCCGGAGCCCAGGAATTTATCAAAAAACCGTTTACGGCGGATCAATTGGAAAACCGCCTCAAGCGAATTTTCCACGAACGTCTGTTGGCCCACGAGAATAAGCAACTTCAAAAGAAACAGACCCAACTCAACGAACAGCTCAGGACGCTGTTGTCCGTGGCCGCGGACCTGACGGCGGAACTCGACGCCGATAGGCTGTTTCCCCTGATCATTGGAAAGATTTCCGAGGCCATGAACGCTGAGCGATCCAGCCTGTACGTGATCGATTGGGATACGCAAGAAATGTGGACCCGAGTGTCCCAAGGCATTGAACCGCTTCGGATTAAGCTTGGTGAGGGGATCAGTGGTCGGGTTGCGCAAACCGGCGAGATTGTATCAGTTGAAGACGCCTGGCAGCTGCCGTATTTCAATCGTGACTTTGACGAAAAACATCATTTTCGAACCCGATCCGTGCTTTGTATTCCCATCAACAATCGGATGGGGGAACGATTTGCCGTTGTTCAGGTCATCAACAAGATCGGCCGGCCTGCTTTCAGCCGGAATGACCAGGTTTTTTTACAGGGACTGTCATCGCAGGTTGGCATCGCCCTTGAAAACTCACTGTTATATGATGAAATCAAGCTGTCTTTTGATAGTTTCATCCGAACGCTATCGGCGGTTGTTGACGCCAGGCATCCACTGACTGCCGGTCATTCACAACGGGTTACGGACTACTGTTTAATAATCGGCGAACAGATGAGACTGCACGGTAATCAAATGGAAGTCTTAAAGATCGCCGCCTTGCTCCATGATATCGGTAAAATCGGTATCCGGGACGACGTTCTGCTGAAGAACGGACAATTTACACCCGAAGAGCGCCGAGAGATGAACCGGCACCCGGAAAAATCCAAAGAGATACTCGACGAGTTCAGGTTTCCCAGGATATTGCGGGGCGTGCCGGAAATTGCGTTGTATCACCATGAAAAGGTCAATGGTGGTGGATATCCCAGGGGGCTTTCGGGTGATCAGATGCCCCTGGAATCCAAAATCATGGCGGTAGCCGATGTGTTTGATGCGTTGACCTCGCGTCGGGAATATCCAAAATACAGCTCCGGGGAGACCTTTGACTGTGAACCGATGCCTCTGAACAAGGTGATAACCATTCTGCAAACGGATAGTGGTAGCCACTTTGATCCGGAAGTGGTAGAAGCCTTCATCGCATGTCTGCCCAAGGCCCTGATTCAGAATCGGGGGGGGCATTTTCCACCGGCTTATGTGGATGATACGATCCGAATGCTGGCACCGGAGATAGAGATAACAAATAAGTGCTCGGTTCTGAGTGCTAAGTGCTGAGTCGTTGAATTCTGTCGATTTGAATGAGATAATCCTTCAGCACTTTTTTCCGGCTTTGCCGGTTTAGGGGAAAATTAAAATGAAAAAAAGTTGCCTCATAATAGCGGGATGCTTATTAATGACCATTGGTGTTGCGCATGGCAGTGAATTGACGCTGATTGAATCGGGAATCTGTGAAAACGTGGTTAAGCATCGTGCGGTCAATATGGGAGAAGCCTTTGACCATAATATCGGTAAGTTGCATTGCTTTACCCGGGTACTGGGACCCTATCACGAGTTCAAAGAGCAGTCGGTGACCCATGTTTGGTACTATGGGGATTCCGAGCAAGCGCGGGTGGCACTTCCGGTGAGATCGTCAAATTGGGGAACCCACAGTTCCAAAATAATTCAACCCATGCAGGTGGGTGCGTGGCGTGTGGAAATACTCGACTCGAACGAAGCGGTGCTTGGCGTGTTTCAGTTCTATATTAAATAGATCCAACAGGAGATTTTTTATGGCGCAGTGGTCGAATCGTAGCCTCTGGCTGATTTTGGGGCTTCTTTTTTTCATTCCGTTTCTTGTCCAAGCTTCTGAGCCGGCTGCAGACGCCGAAAAACATGGCTCCGATACTGCGCCGTCCATTTCTTTTTCAGAAGGAATGGGAGATGCCGTTCGTCGAGAAGTGGGTCGGGTCGGCAAGGAATTCCAGCAGCAGGCCGTTTCGCTGTTCCAGCGAACACCTCTTGGATGGGATGAAAAAACCCTGGATTATCTGTATCGCAAGGCGCTGAACCTACCATTGCAACTTCCTGAATTCATCGCGCACATCATCAAGCAGGGTAGGGCGCTGGGCTTTGCCGGCTCGGTGGTCATGCTGACATTTCTGGTGGCCATTTTCTACACACTTTTCGGACAAAAACGGGTGATGCTGCGTGTGGAACAAGGGCTTCAGCCGTTTCGAAAGTACATGCCTGAGCCGGCATATCCATACGTGCTGTCCCTTTTAAAGATCATCGTGGCCTCTCTCATACCGCTGCTGCTGCTTGGGGCCTTTTCAATCATTCATTCATCGATACTATATCGTGCGACCTGGTTTCAACTCACCGGTCGTTTGCTCGGATTATGGGCGTTGGGCGCCCTTGCGGTTTATCTGCTTCGCGAGAGTCTGACAGCCGGGCTGTATCCGGCGGCAGTGCAATATGGGGCGGTTTTATATCGACGCGCACGTCTGGTGGTGATGTATATTGTCTGTGGAATGGCGCTTTATTGGGGCGCCACGGCATTCAGCCTGCCCGCCGACGTGCAGGCCTTTTTCCGATTCGCCATTACGCTTTCAGTGGTTTGTGTCCTGTTGCTGCTTTTTTTCAACAAAAAGGCCGTCCTGTCTCTGCTGCCGCAACTGCCCTACCAGAATTACCAGACATTTTTTCAAAAGCTGGATCGATACTATCGCCCGGCTGTATATGCGACCTTTTTCACCGGAATTCTCTGGTGCATTGGCTTTCACCGATTCTGCAGCTTTCTGTGGACCAAAACATGGGCTGTCGTCGGTGTATACGTGGGTGGCCTGGTACTGCTGAACATCGCCCAGGGCAGGTTAAACCGCTGGGCACAAACGAGTTTGTCCCCGGATGATGAAGAGGCGCAGACATTTTACAAGGCCTTGAAATTGTTGCTTTTGTATACAGTGATAACCGCCTTGTCGTTAATTATTCTGGATCTGCTGGGCGCCTTGGATCCCCTGCGACGGGTGATGTCCTTTCCGATTTTAACCATCGGAGAGACGCGATTGACCCTGTGGCTGTTTACAAAGGCGGGTCTGGTGATTCTGGGATTCACCTTTCTGTCGAACTTGATCCGCTCCTATCTGGGTTACAAGATCTATCCGGCTCTGGGAATCGATACCGGATTGGCCTACGCGCTCAATACGTTTTTAAAGTATCTGATCATGATCCTGGCATTTTTAACCGCTTTGCGGATCATGGGGCTCAGTTTGCGGGTGTTGATGGTTTTCGCGGGCGCCATCGGCATCGGTATCGGATTCGGGCTTCAGAGCATGGCGGCCAATATTATCAGCGGCTTGAGCCTCGTGTTCGGACGCAAGATTCGAAAAGGCGACTGGATTCAAATGGGGGACACCATCGGTGTTGTGAACGATATCTATCTGCGGGCCACAAAGGTGCAGACCCGGGACAACATCGAGTACCTGATCCCCAATTCCGACTTCATTACCAGCACCATCATCAATTTTACCCTATCGTCACCCACCATCCGACTGAGCGTACCGGTGGGCGTGTCCTATAAATCGGATCCGCAATTGGTTAAAAAGGCATTGGAAGCAGCGGCCGGCCGGCATGAAGAGTTCGTGGCACACCGGCCGCCGGAAGTAAATTTTACGGGATATGGCGACAGCGCCATCAATTTCAATGTCATGGTCTGGATTGATATCCGGACAGTGGGTCGACGACATTCGCGCAGCAAACTCTATTTTTCCATTTTCGAGGCGCTTCGGGCGAATAATATCGAAATACCGTATCCCCAACGGGATATTCACATTAAAAACGGAGGTTTATCATGAATCGATTCCTAAAGTGGGCTCTGATTTGTATGGGCGGATTGGCCGCATTGATCATTTTGATTCTGCTGGTTTTACCGTCTTTTTACGACATCCAATCCCTCAAGCCACGCATTGAACAGGCGGTCCAGGAGGGTACCGGCCGTGATTTTGCGATGGGCGGAGATCTGCAATTGAGCTTTTTCCCGTGGGCCGGAGTGACCCTTAACGATGTGCGCTTGGGAAATCCGGATGGGTTTAAAGAGACGAATTTTCTGTCCCTTTCATCATTTGAAGTACGGATGAAGCTGATTCCGCTTCTTTTTAAGGATCTACAGGTGAAACATGTGCGCCTCAAGGGGCTTGATCTGCAGTTGGTCACGGCTAAATCAGGCCGGAAAAACTGGGATTTTGCCACCAAAACGAAGACCGGGAAAAAACCGGATGATGCATCGTCCGAAAGTGATCGATCTTCGAGTTTACCGATCTCGACCCTGACGGTCGGTGAAATACAGGTTGCCGATTCCCGGGCTGTTTGGGTGGATCACGCAAGCGGGTTGCGAAAAGAGATTACGGATGTGAGTTTTCAGGTGGATGGTATTTCTCTGGAAAAACCGGTTCAGATGTCCCTATCGGCAAAAGTGGACGGAAAACCGATTTCTCTGACCGGGAGCGTGGGGCCCATCGGCAGCCCACCGGGCAAAGGAACCGTGAAGTTCGATTTGGCCGCCATGGCATTCGACACACTGGTCCTGAATATAAAGGGCGCGATTGAAAATCCAGTGGAGACCCCTGTCTTTCGGGTTGAAGTGGATGTTCCCGAATTTTCACTGCGAAAGACGCTCGCTGCCGTCGATCCGGCCATGGTGCCGAAAACCACCGATGAAACGGTTTTGGAAAAGATCGCATTTCAGGCAAAACTGACCGGCGATTCGAACAATCTGTCAATTTACGATGGAACCGTAAAGCTGGACGATTCAACCATGACCCTGCAGGCCAGTGTCAAGGGATTTGATAAGCCCAAGATTCAGTGGAATTTCAAACTGGACCAGCTGGATATAGATCGGTATCTGCCGCCGCCTTCCGAAGAAAAGAAAAAAACCGATGCGACCCTGAAACCCAAAGGAAA
>JAFDDL010000278.1 GCA_019310865.1 Deltaproteobacteria bacterium
CAATCAGCGATCCATCCGATATCAAGGTAACCCGGGCGTTTGACTGGTCCAGGCCCGGCAGCCCCGAGCCCTGCTGAACGATCACCATTCCCTTGCCGATTTTGATATCGGGGGAGTCACTTTCCGCTTTTCGACCGTATTTTATGGATGCTTTCCCCATCTCCAGGGCTGAATCCAGACCGCAACTGGCCACTTTTACCGCGGCGCCTTTTTTACCTTCCCCCAGACATCGTAAAATCTCCAATACGGATCCTTCCCGGACCCGGTTTTTTTCGATCAGTTCCGCGTGA
This sequence comes from Deltaproteobacteria bacterium, assembly GCA_019310865.1. The sequence continues at coordinate 291 of JAFDDL010000278.1, forward strand.
TCCACTCCTAATTCGACCGCAAGTTCTCCCAAAGCGGTTTGCATGGCAAATGAGCCTTTCGGTGCGCCATAGCCCTGGTAGGCGCCGGTGGGATAAATATTGGAATAAAAAACCCTGACGTCAAATGACATGTTGGGGCATATAATCAGGGGTAGCGATTTGGAACAGGCATTCATGGGTACCGTTAAGCAGTGGCTTCCATATGGCCCCGTATTTGCCCTGACTTTCATATCGACGGCAGTGAGGGTGCCGTCCTTTTTTGCCCCCAGTTTAACGCTGATATGCATGGGATGTCGACTGCTGCATGCAATAAACTCCTCTTGCCGGGTGAATTGATAGAAAACCGGTTGGCCTGTTTTCCAGGTGGCAAATGCAGCCACATCCTCCAGGAGAATATCCTGCTTGGAGCCATAACCGCCGCCGACCCGTTCTTTATGCACCCGAACCATGTTTTCACTGATACCAAGGATTTTGGCAACATTTCTGCGCACATGCCATGGAACCTGTGTGGAAGCGTGAATTATCAGGCGATTGCCTTCCATTCGAGTATAAACGGTATGGGGTTCACAAGGCGTACAATGTACCTGGGATGTTTTATATTCTCTTTCGATAATAACATCCGCTTCATTAAGTCCCTTTTCGGTATCGCCAATTCCATCGCTCACACAGGCGGCGAGATTTTTATGCGGATCAGCCCCAATGGAAAAGGGATAGATGATTTTCCCGTCTCTTTCGTCAATGTCATGATTATATGCTGACAGGTTTTTCGGGGCGCCGCTCAAAAAGGAGATGTCACTGTTGTGAAGGATGGGGGCATCTTCAGATTCAGCGTCATCTACCGTGAACACGGCAGGCAGGATTTCATAATCCACCTTGATCTTTGTCAAGGCGTCTTCAGCGATTTCTTCCGTATCCGCCACAACGGCAGCCACTCTGTCCCCGACATGTCTGACTTTTTCACCGAACATTTTTCGGTCGTATGGTGATGGCTCCGGAAAACCTTGACCGGCCGTCGTGTAATAAACATCCGGACAATTTTTATGGGTAATAACCATCTCCACGCCGGGGGTGTTTTCAGCCTCACGGGTGTCGATGTGGGTGATGAAGGCATGCGCATGAGGGCTGCGCAGCATTTTCAGGACCAGGCTCCCGGGCAGGACGACATCTTCTACGAAAGCCCGTTTTCCCATAACAAGCTGCGGCCCATCCACCTTAGGGTGCACTTTGCCGATAATCCTTAAATCCGGCCGGTACTCCGGGGTTATTTCAGGCTTGAACGCAGGATTCCGCATTCGCTTTTTTGCTATTTCAACCGCCTTGAAATACGGTTGGTATCCGGTATCGCGGATATAAATACAAGAAAGGGAATCCACAATATCTTCCCGTGAAGGGTTCGGTTTTCGGGCCAGGAGTTCCGTTAGTATTAAAGCGGCTGCCGGTGCGTTGTATGCAGACTGTACAACGCCGACATCCACCAATGCAGACTGAACGGGGGATAGTTTGCCGTCATTTGATAAAGATTCAACGGTCTTTACAGCATGTCCGTCCAACTGGGCGGCAATTAATAGACCTGCGTTGACGATTTTGTCATCCAACAGAATGATATCGCCTCCTGCAAATCCATTGGATTGCTCGATCTTTCTGACAGAAATGACTCCCCGTTTTTGCAAAATCCGCTGAACGTTTTCTCCTGGATCCGTGGTGACTTCTTGCTGCCTCCCATTGAGCTTAAATTTGATTTCCATGCGTTACAGTTTCTCCAGGCAACTTATCAACGAATCGGCAATAACCACACCCGTTATATATGTTTTATAATCTCGTGAAGCAAACTGGTCCGTTTCCGGGGCGATAACATCCGACACGGCTTTTTCGATTGAATTTCTATTCCGTAACAGATGATTCCGGATGTCTTTTTCGATTTCCGGCAATCTTCGCGGCGTATCTTCCACTGTCCCAACGGCAACCACAACATGATTCGGTCTGAAATCCGCGGTTTTGTTCATGCTGACGGCCGTGTTGGCCAATACGGGTCCGTTTGCCTTCAGGATTACCTGTCTCACCACGCAGGTGATCTCTTTTGAGGGTATCGTAACGTTTAGAATCAGCTCGGTGCTGTTCCGGGTGATGTAATCTTCAATGCGGTGTGTTTTGCCGCCCGCAGTCGTGACGGTTGCATGAAGGGCCATCAAGCACGGGGCGAGTCGTGTCTCTTTCCCCCCGGATGCAATATCACCGCCTATCGTCGCCATATTTCTGATCGATCTGGTGTCGGCCATGGCTGCGGCTTGCCGTAACGCTTCGGGAATAATGCGGCTGTCCATTAATTCCTGAAGGGTGACCATCGCACCCACTGAAATCTGCTCGGCGTAGTTCTGAATAAAATGCAGCCCCAAAGCCTCTAAGCTGATGACATGTTCATGCCGGGCTATGTATTCGAAACGGTTGATGTGCGTCCCGCCCGCAAACCAGGTCACACGGTTGCAATGTTTTGCCTTCAAAAGAAGCGCTTCTTTCACTGAAGCTGGTTTAAAAAAATTAATCATGTGGTTTTTTTCATAACCTTAATTTCTGAATGACTTTTTCCAATGCCGCCGGTTTTGGTTCCACACAAACCGGTTCCGGCCCGGTAATTTTCGTTGCTTTTAATGCGGCGTTTACATCTTTCAATCCATTTCCTGTATTAATCACAACCATTGTCTCGTTTGATTCTACCAAATTGGTTTCCAGTGACTTGAGTAACCCTGCGTATGCCGCAGCCCCGGCAGGTTCCCCAAAAACACCACATCCCCGGGCCATTTTCGTGATGGCCTGTAAGATTTCATCATCACTGACGCAAACAAACGCCCCGTCCGTTTCCAGAACGGCGTTCATAGCTTTTATCCTGTCTCTCGGGAGTCCGGCGCTGATGCTATCTGCAATTGTGGCCACAGTGATTGCCGGTTTGGTGATCACGTCCTCGCCATTTGTCCAGGCCTGATAAAGGTAGCTGCTTCCTTCGGCTTGCACACCCACAATTTTGGGCATTTTATCGACCCAGCCCAGGGCCGTCAGATCTTTAAATCCCTTATGGACACCACCGATAATGCTGCCGTCACCAACACTTACAAATACCCTGTCGGGAACTTTCCAGTTTAACTGCTCACATATTTCAAAAGCGACGGTTTTTTTACCTTCCGTCATGTAGGGATTATAGCCGGTATTTCGGTTATACCAGCCATACTTGTCGGATGCGCTTATGCATAGATCATAGGCATCGCCATACGTTCCTTTTACCAAAACGACCATGGAACCATATACCAGCAACTGCGTTATTTTAGCCTTAGGGGCAGAGTCCGGTACAAAAATCAGGTTTGGCTGGCCGATCGCGGCGCATATACCGCTCAGCGCAGCCGCTGCATTTCCGGTACTTGCCGTGGTGACGATGTCAGCCCCCTTCTCACGAGCCTTAACGACCGCTACAGCACTCGCTCGGTCTTTAAACGAAGCCGTGGGTTGCCGGCCATCGTCTTTCACCCAGAGCTCTGCGATGCCGAGTTCTGCAGCCAAACGGTCGGCTCTGTAAAGAGGCGTCCACCCCACTGCAATGGGAGGCGTCTTTGAATCCATTTCAACCGGTAACAAGGGTTTGTAGCGCCAAATGGACATTTCCCTGGAATCAGCCAAACAGGTTTTTGTGAAGTTTGATTCTATGTAATCGTAATCATATTGGACATCCAGGATTCCTTCGGTACCATGATCGGGACAGACATAATCGACTTCATCCGGCTGGTATTCTTTTGCGCAAATAACACATCTCAGATTTTTGATTTGTTTGAGTGTCATTCTTAGGTCGCTTTTTATTAATTATTTATTAAAAATCAAAGTAGTTAGTCGCTTATATGCCTTATATTATCAAAATTTTTGTAAGTCAACAAAAATATTGTAATTCTATCCCAAAAAAAATAGATAAAATATTTTAACTCACTATAATAATTTAAATATATTTCACGGAAATTTACGATTTCAGAATCAATCAACCTTTTAATTTATCATTCAAGACATGCAATAATATTCATAATTTTATATTATTGACAACATTTCTTGTTTAATGTATGCCTTGGGTATGTATCAATTGGCTCGTTTGACCTTTTACCATAGGAGAATGCAATATGAACGGAAAAAAACCTGTTTTATTAATAAGGTACATTTGTGTTTTTGTCATTTTTTGCTGGTTTCCCGCATCGGGTTACGGGGGGACGAACCAAGACGGGGGCGAATGTGTGAAAAATAATTACAGGCAAGATGTATTGGAATACATGAAGATGCCTTCCATCGGGGGGCATCAGCCCTATATGGATATCAGCAAGGATGGCCAATATATCCTGTTTAATTCCAACGACACGGGAAAGCCGAATCTCTACGTGCAGGCAGTGGAAACCCCCGCCGATATTCGCAGAATTACAGCGGCGGAAAAGATGGTTTATGTCGGCAAGTTTTCACCGGATGGTAAAATGGTTGTTTTTTCCCTTGAAGCGCACGGAAGTGAAAAATCGGATCTTTATCTGGTCCGGCTGGATTCCCTTGACAGCCCCCCGAAAAAAATTACACGTAAAGCCTGTATGACATATTCTCAGGGGATCGCATGGCGTCCGTCGGGGACCGAGGTCATACGTACCTTTACAGATGGTGACAACAGCGGTATTGAAGTCATTGACATGGAGACACTCACGCCGAAAATCCTTGTTGACGGCGTGTCCCCTCTCATGTCGGCCAGATATTCACATGACGGAAAATGGATCGCCTGCACCGCTTATGATTCAAACAGCTCGATATTTCTTGTAAACCGTGAGAAACCTGAGAAAACAAAGACAATAAAACTGAGCGAAACCTGTTTTAATGCCTCTCCCTCCTGGAGTTTTGATGATAAAAATATCGGCTTTATAACCAACATAAACGGCTTTTTCCAGCCGGTCGTCTACAACCTGGAAAACGATAAATACGACGTTATCGATCTTTTGGACGGCGAAGAAAGCGCTGCCCACAGTCAAGTTGCCCAGGAGATCGAATTTCATTCTGACGTAGATCGTATATATTATGTTGTCAGTAAAACCGGTCGAAAATACATAAAAGAATATACAATTTCAACGAAAAGAAGCGTTGTTTTGCCTTTTCCGGAAGGCACGATCGACGCTTTTGTTATCAATCCATCATCACAGATCATTGTCGCGATCCATTCTTCGATGAAATCACCCAAAATGATCT
>JAFDDL010000279.1 GCA_019310865.1 Deltaproteobacteria bacterium
GGGTGATACAATCTTGAATCCTTCTTTGATACCACCCTATTTTGAGTCTGACGAAGAGGACATCGAAAGCGGTGGCGGACATCTTTTAGGTCGATGGGAACGTAGCTTTTCCGACGACGCCCTCATGTCCCTTCAATTTTATTACGATCGAACCGAGTACGATTTCCTATACGGACAAACAACCGTTGATACCATCGATTTCGAATTCAACCATCACTTCAGCCTGGGATCTCGTCATGATATTGTCTGGGGGCTTGGATACCGGTTTGTCCAGGATGACCTGGTGATGTCGACCCCGTTTTTTCAGCTTGACGAGAACAGCAGAAAAACCAATCTGTTTAGCGGGTTTGCCCAAGATGAAATCCGTTTTATGGATGACCGAGTCCGGGTCATTATCGGCAGCAAATTTGAGCACAATGATTACACCGGTTTTGAAATACAACCCAGTGCCCGGATCAGTTGGTCTCCGGAAGGAACCTACACCATCTGGGCGGCTGCCTCCCGGGCGGTTCGAACGCCGTCACGCGTTGAAGACGGCTTTCAGTTTGCGATCGCTGCGATCCCCGCCGGCGCCTTTCTGCCATTTTTCCCAGGCGCCGGTGTGGCGCAGGTGATCGGAAACGGGGAGCTTGATACCGAAGACCTGACTGCCTTCGAGATGGGTTTCAGGGCCCAGCCCATGGATAATTTTTCTGTTGATGTTGCCGTGTTTTACAACATCTATGACGATCTGCGGGGCGGACCCACTGGAATGCCGTTTTTCGACATGTTGGGGGGATTCCCTGTCATGGTGGTTCCTTCCGTCCTGACGAATTACCATGAAGGGGAATCATATGGTTTTGAGTTGGCGGCAGACTGGTTGATATCGAGAAGCTGGAAGCTCAAGGCATCTTACACCTATTTTGAGATCGAGAGAGAGATCGACGAGGGGGGTAGCCCCCAGCATCAGGCGTCGCTACGATCCATGGTAAACCTTTCCGGCAATCTCACATTTGATGTGTGGTGCCGGTATGTTGACGGCCTGCTTTTCGAGGAGGTGGACAGCTACCTCACAGCGGATGTTCGCCTGAGTTGGCAGGTGAGCAATAATCTCGAACTTTCAGTTACGGGGCGGAACCTCCTGGAACCTTCTCGAGCGGAGTATATCCCCCAATTTATGAATACGGTTGCCACTGAAATTGAGCGAAGCATTTACGGAAAAATCGTATGGAAATTTTAAAAATGATTTTGGGTTCAATACCGGGTTATCGACGATTCGAAATGCCGGGTATTGGAATTCAAAATTGTCACCAACTTCTCATCCGCATATGCTTCGGTGCCTGTGTGTTTTATTTTATGGGGATTGCGGCAATCTGTGATACGGCCCACGGCCGTTCTTCGGAAGCCGCTGATCTGGAATACCGGATCAAGGCGGCGTTTCTATTGAATTTTACCAAATTCGTATCGTGGCCGGAAGATCTCTTAGATGACAAAAAGTCGCCGATCATCCTGTGCGTTGTGGGTGAAAATCCCTTTGGTGCGGCACTTGATTCCTTGCGGGACAAAACCGTCCGGGGCCGCCCCATTGAGGTGCGCTACGAATCGAATCCGGGCGCCCTGCCGGCGTGCCATGTGGCGTTTATGAGCCATAGCCTGCGGGGAAACGACGGAGAAATCTTGCGGCAGCTGGCCGGCGTTCCGATTCTGACCGTGGGTGAAAACCGGGATTTTGCCAAGCAGGGGGGGATGATCAATTTCATCATGCAAAACAATAAAATCCGGTTCGAGATCAATCCCTCGGCAGTGAAAGCCGCGTCGTTAAAGATCAGTTCACAACTATTAAAACTTGCAGTCATTGTTGAAACCGACCGCAGCAAGGAGAATTAAACATGCTTCGATTCCTTGAATCGTCGATCAAAAGGAAAATAACCGCCGGAATTATGGCAACGAGTGTTATCGTACTTTTTATGGCGTCATCAGCCATCATATCCTTTTATATCCTTTCCTTCAAACGCACGATGACGGAGGACATGTCCATCAAGGCGGAAATCGTCGGTAAGAACAGTACTGCGGCCATGTTGTTTAACGACCGGACCTCTGCCGAGCAGACCCTCGCCGCACTCAAGGCGGAGTCATCCATTATTGCGGCTTATATATATGATCATGAGGGTAACATATTCGCCCATTATCACCGGGGCGAGCAAATACCGCCGCCGCCGGCGGAGCAGCTCACGGGCGAGGGGCATATCTTTAAAGGAAATCACCTGGGGATTTGGAAAGAGATCGAGATGGACGGGACGCTGGTGGGGAAAGTATACCTGAAATCCGAACTCAACGAATTATATGGCCATTTTAAGCAATACCTGATCCTTGTTGCGGCGATTCTCCTCATTTCGGCACTGATATCTTACGCCCTATCGTCCAAGTTTCAGCAGGCCATTTCACGACCCATTCTCGATATGGCGCATCACATGAAAACGGTGTCCCAGGAAAAGGACTACACCATTAGAATGACCGATAACAGAAAGGACGAACTCGGGCAATTGATACACGGCTTTAATGAGATGCTCATCCAAATTGAGGTCAGGGATGAGGCCCTTGAAACGCATCGGGAGAACCTGGAGGAGCAAGTCGCTGAGCGGACTGCCGAATTGTCCAAGACCAATGAGGACCTGGAGACCTTGATCGAGGAGTTGAAAACCGCCAAGCGCAACGCCGAACTTGCCAACCTGGCAAAAAGCGATTTTCTGGCCAATATGAGCCATGAACTGCGCACGCCGCTGAATCATATCATCGGCTTTACCGAGTTGGTCGTGGATAAGAGTTTCGGTGATCTGAACGAGCCTCAGACGGAATATCTAAACGATGTCCTTACCAGCAGTCGGCACCTGCTCTCGCTGATCAACGATGTGCTGGACCTGTCAAAAGTGGAAGCCGGCAAGCTGGAATTGGATAGTAGCCCAATCGAGCTGCAGAGCCTGCTGAAAAACAGCCTGATCATGGTAAAGGAAAAAGCCCTAAAACATGGTCTTAAAGTGTCCCTTGAATTGGGAGAATTGCCCGACATTATAGAGGCGGATGAGCGGAAACTGAAACAGGTCATTTACAATCTGCTTGCAAACGCGGTGAAGTTCACGCCGGACGGTGTCGATGTCGTTCTCTCGACCTGCCTGTCCGTCAATAACTCAAACGGCGATCGGTCAACCGATAACGGCTCCGGCGGCGGCAACCCGGAAAAAACGGATTCACGGGTATCGATTTCAGTCAGCGATACCGGAATCGGTTTGAAACCGGAAGATCTGAGACGGATTTTCAACCCCTTTGAACAGGTGGAAAGTTCCAGAAGCCGAAAATTCCAGGGGACGGGTTTGGGGCTATCCCTTGTCAGGAACTTGGTGACGCTTCATGGCGGGGAGATATGGGCCGAAAGCGATGGAGAGGGCAAGGGGGCAGTGTTTACGTTGGAGATACCGACAATCGCGCAACCGGTTGTCGAAATTGCCTGAGGGCTCGCGGAAAAAGGAATGATTTATGGAGACCAAGACCGTATTGGTTGTTGAAGACAATGAATTGAATATGAAGCTGGTTCGAACCCTTCTTCAGCTCGGAAAATATCAGGTACTCTGTGCCCAAGATGCAAAGACCGGTATCCGCCTGGCCGGAGAGCATATACCGGATTTGATCCTGATGGATGTTCAACTGCCGGATATGAACGGACTCAGCGCAACCCGCCGGATAAAAAATGATCCGAAGACGGGAAAAATCCCCGTTGTGGCATTGACGGCCTATGCCATGAAGAAGGATGAGAAAATGGCGCTTGATGCCGGCTGCGATGGATACATGTCCAAACCCATCGACACGAAAAATTTCCTGTCCTTTGTGTCGAAACACATTTCCAATGGTAATGGTAAATCGCATCCGGCAAAATCGATCGGGAAACCGGCTATTTTAATTGTGGACGACGATCCCATGAATGTGAAATTCCTTGATACACTGTTAACGAAAGAGGGCTTTCACACGGCAAAAGCATATGACGGTTCCGAAGCATTGGAAAAGATTCGGGAAGATTCACCGGCGATGATTCTGCTCGACATCATGATGCCCGGAATAGATGGTTTTCAGGTTACCCGAAAACTGAAAGCCGATCCGGCAACCCGCGATATTCCCATCATCTTGATTACGGCACTGGACAGTGCCGGCGACAAAGCCCGGGGCATGGAAGCCGGTGCGGACGAATTTCTCAACAAACCGGTGAACAAAACGGAATTGATTGCCAGGGTCAAATCCCTGCTTAAGCTGAAAGTTTACCAGGAGCAACTCACCAACCGAATACGGTCCGAACAGGAAATGCTAAATCCCGTGGTTCAAACCGTTTCCAATCAGGACGAGGAAGCTCTGGCGAATATACTGCTGGTAGAGGACAGCCACAAGGATCTGGATCTGTTTAAATTTTATCTTGAGAATCAACCCTATCGGCTTACCATGGTCCAAACGGGTGAGGAGGCGATCGCCCTGTGTCGACAAGGGGCCGTGGACCTGGTTCTGCTCGATTTGCTTCTGCCGGGTCTCGATGGGTTCGATGTCTGCCGGCACCTGAAGAAAGACAATCAGACTCGCAATATTCAAATTTTGATGGTTTCTTCCCAGAACGATCTGGAGACCAAGTTGAAGGGGATCGACCTCGGTGCCGATGACTTTCTGATCAAGCCGGTCAACCGGGAAGAGCTTGTTGTCAGAATCCGGGCACAGGTAAAGAAAAAGCGCTACCTGGACCAGTTGGTTACCCGGTTCGAATCGGCAATGAGCGCCGCCATCACTGACAAGTTGACGGAACTATACAATCACACCTATTTGAAGCATTTCATGGCGTTGGAAATCAGAAGATGTGACCGCCAGCAGCAACCCATGGCCTTTATCATGATCGATATTGATGATTTCAAGGATTACAACGACACTTACGGCCACCCGGCCGGCGATGTATTGTTGAAACAATTCGGTCGGCTGATAAAAAAGACAATTCGAGAAATCGATCTGGCTGCCCGTTATGGCGGGGAAGAATTTGGCATTGTGCTGCCATATACCAACCGGGACGGTGCCCTATTAATCGCCGAGCGACTCTTGAACAATTTTCGCAACTGTTCCTTATCCGAAGGCCCGACGCGACTCTGTGAAAGAAAGACCGCCAGCATGGGCGTTGCCTGTTATCCGGATGATGGGGCGACCGTGACGGAAGTGATTCAACGGGCGGACGAAGCCCTGTATCGGGCCAAGCAACAAGGCAAAAACCGAATATGCATGTGTTGAACCTGCTAAGGAGTTTAAAATGTTACATAAACTGGAAAAAGTCGATAGCGACATTGCCCAAGACTACAGCGAAAAGATCGGTTCTCCATTTAAGGATTGCTTGACGGGATTGGTCAATCACGGTTTTTTTCATCTGACCTTGGAAAGAGAAATAGAGCGTTGTCGGAGATATGGGGCCACTTTAACATTGGGGCTGGTTGGCATTGATTCGTTTAAACAGTTCAATGAGATAAATGGG
>JAFDDL010000280.1 GCA_019310865.1 Deltaproteobacteria bacterium
AGTGTCAAATACCCAGGTGCTTTGGATACGGGGCCGGGGCACACTGCCCACCCCATACCCTGCGACCGGAAGAGCTGAGAGAACATCTGGGAAAATACCAATGGGCCATTCTGTTTATTACAGATGTCCCTTCAAGCGTCATTGTCAGGGACAAAGCGACAATCAAAGAGCGGGTTTCGGCGTTTCAGAATGTGTTTAAAATCGTGAGCAAATTGGAATCCATGGCGTTTTACGACGGCCATTACCTGGCATTCGGTTTTGGGGCCGGCTCCTGCCGGCATACGTACTGCGGCCGCGAAGAAAACTGTCAAGCATTGGAAGGGAAAAAATGCCGCTTTTCCATCCTGGCGCGGCCCTCGATGGAGGCCGTGGGGATCGATGTCTATAAATTGGTTACATCGGTCGGCTGGGACATTTATCCCATCGGCAGCAATGCCAACCCCCAAGAGATACCCAAGGGAACCCTGGCTGGAATTGTTATTGTTCAATAATCCATCAGAGCAATTCATTTGCCCCTTAAAAGGGAAGTTCTGCGGAAGTGGATCTCCCCTAATAACGCGCTGCATTAACTATATGTAATTATGCAGTGCGATATTATTAAACAGGCGAACTATTCGAATCTCTTTGTTACAGCCTAAAATAAAGCATTTAATCACAAAATAAATTTAAAAAACCCCTTGACACGCATAATGCACTGCGTTATATTGCATCCAGAATGCGCGTTGCGTCATATTTATTACGCATTATATCGTAATGTCGAACCAATGATAGCGCAATATTTTTCAACCCAATAATGGGCACTGGCTAAGATAAACTGGGAGGTCAAAACATGACAGACGAAAAACAACAGGCGAGGATGTCAACAAAAGCACAATCGGGTCAGAAAAAGGTGGCAACCATCTTAGCAAGCACCACGCAACCGAGCATGGATGCCGTTATAACCAAAAAGAATGTGGCAAAAAGCTCTGAAGCAAGTTCGGTGGGAAAAGTACCGCTGAAAATGAAGACAGCATCAGAGGCGGTTGCAGAAATTCCGGCAGTTAAAAAGGCAACGGCCATCAAATCAAACGTCAAACCAAAGGCAGAAAAAGTGGTTAACAAAATGGTTGTCAAAAAACAAACGCCAAAAATGCGTGTGGCAGCCGTGGCAAGTAAAAAACAAACAATAAAAAAGGAGATTACAATAATGACAACTGAACAAAAGAAAACAACCGTAAAAAAGAATGGGAAACTTTTGAAGGAGAGCATCGCCGACATCAAAGACGTACAGAATGTGGTCAAATCATCCATCGCTCAGGGGAGCCAAAGCATCGAACAGGTGCATCAGACCCTTGCCAAGCTGCCGCTGAAGTATCTTGGAAAAATTGAAAAAATTAAAGACACCACGAAAGATGTCATTGATATCCAGGAAAAAACAATCGGTCATCTCTATGATTTGTTTCGATCGTTAAACGACAAGGTGTTTGACGTTTCCAAGGATGTTGTGGGCCTTGCGGAAACCAAATAACAACTTGATATTGCTTAAAAATGCGTGACTGGGTTGCTATGGGTTCGCCTTCGGGCGAACTCATAGCCCAGCCGCTCACTATCGGAAAGAATCATGCCCAGTTGGCAGACACATATGGTCAATGGCCTGCTGAGATTGGCCGTGAAACACCGTACGTTTAGAGACCTGAGACGCATTCGCAAGAAGGTCGAAAAACTAGATTCACGGTGGTCCAAGATGCCTGCCGATGTTTCCGCTAACGATGAAGTGATCGAGGACCTGTCCTGCCGGTGGATTCGCGTTCCTGAATCCCGGCCGTCTTATCTGATACTGTATTTTCACGGCGGGGCTTTCTGCCTTCGAACGCCCAAAGGCCATTCAGCGTTTTTGGCACGATTGTGTCGCGGTGTCGGGGCCACTGGGCTCATGCCCGATTACCGGCTTGCACCGGAGCATCCCTTTCCAGCGGCACCAGAAGACTGTTTTAGAATATACCGCTGGCTACTTTCCAGCGGTTATGATCCCATGAAAATTATCGTGGCCGGGGATTCAGCCGGTGGCGGCCTTACCCTTTCTACCTTGGTTCAAATAAGGGATGCCGGTATTCCAAATCCGATCGGCGGGGTTATGTTTTCTCCTGCCACCGATATGACACTTTCGGGGGAATCGTTTGGAACCAATTTAAAAAAAGACGCCATGTTTACCTTGCCCAACCTCTTGAAGGTCCGAACGGCCTCCTTGCGGTCAAATTGAAAATGTATCCGGGCATGCCCCATTGCTTTTCATTGCTGGACTTTCTCCCTGAAAGCCGAGAGGCCACAAATGAAGTCATCGACTTCATCAACTCGTTGCTATCATAACGCCAACTTTCTACTCTTGAATATTTCCAACGATATAAAAACAAAAAAAAGACTGCCAAGAAAAACGCAATGATTTCTTGGCAGACTCTTTTCTCTGGCTCAAAGGTCGGACCGATAACGAGTCCATATCGCCACGGTTATTTGGGATTGACCTTTTCGAGCATATCCTTCGTGATATCGTATGCCCTGTCGTTTACATCCTTAATCAGATCATATACATGGCCGATGGTTTTCGCCTGAAGATCTTTGACTTTGCTCGCAGTGTCTTCGATTTTTTCTATTTTCCCCAAATAGTCCAACGGTAATTTGGCGATGGCCTGGTGGACATCCTCAAAACTTTTGGCTCCGTTGTCGATTGCATTCTTTACGATTTTCTGAATTTCTTTGATGTCAGCCACCACGTCTTTGGCCAGTGCGCCATTTTTTTTCTTGTTTTCTTTTTTCGCTTCGTTTGACATTTTTAAGTCTCCTTTTTCTTGTTGAAATTGGTTTTTTTGTAATACATGCATTAACTGATAGTAATATTATGCATTGCATAATAATTGTCAAGCCTTTTTTACGTTTTTTTGAAAAAAATAACGCGAGGCATTATAGCGTGCAATATTTTAAAATCAATATGTTTACAGCAAACAATTCTCACCTATAAAGCTCCCAATGCGTAAAATATATCCTTGACATTTTTACGCGTTGGGCTAATATTATTTAAACGCTGGCAACGGGGGCAAACCTTAAACCAATAAAAAACGGGATAATTGATATGAGCCGAATTATAAAACGATATGAAAACAGGAAGTTGTATGATGCTGAAGCCCGAAAATTTATGTCATTACACGAAATCGCTGAGTTGATCCGTGGCGGTGTCGATGTTAAAATCATCGATAAAAAATCGGGAGAAGACATCACAACGCAATCTTTGACCCAGGTCAGCTTTGAGGAAGGCAAAAGGGGGCGAAACCCTTTTTCCACTGAGATCCTGCACGATGTAATTCGTTGGCAAGTCAGGATTCTCGACGATACGGTGCAGCAGGTTCGTGATAAAATCAGCTCATTAGTACCAAAGCCGGATTCTGGCGCGAAAACTTCTGACGCTAATAATGATTCAGGCCCCGAAGAAGTAAAAAATCTAACTGACAGAGTTAACGCTTTGGAAAAAATGATTACCGATTTAGCTAATTTAAAAAGCAACGACAATTCAAAATAAGGAATTTATCTGTTGACAAGCCGGCACCAATGTGTAATCATAACACTAAATGTGATTACATGATTATAAGGGGTGTCTCCCCATGGTTCGCACACAAATCCAACTAACCGAGGAACAGGCCCAAAAGCTCAGAGAGCTTTCCCTTTCCAATCGAGAATCAGTCGCATCGATAATCCGCAAGGCGATCGATCGCTTCCTGATTACAGGAAAACCCGACCACATGGTGCTGTATCGACAAGCTAGCACCATCGTTGGAAAATATAAAACGGAAAAACCTGATATTTCCGTTCACCATGACACCTACCTCGAAGAGGCCTACAAGTCATGAATGTGTTTGCCGACACTTCCGGACTGTTTGCGCTACTGGTTCAAAATGACTACATGCACATTCGGGCTCGAGAGAACTTCAAGTACTTTTCCAGCCAGAACGCCCAACTTGTGACAAGTTCTTTTGTGCTGGTTGAAACAACAGCACTTTTACAAAGACGTATCGGCATGGCGCCGGTTCATGATTTTACCAGCAAAATTCTGCCCCTTCTCGAGGTTCTATGGGTTGACGAACCGTGGTATCAAAGAGCCATACAGCGCCTGTTTACCCGAAACAACCGGGATGTCAGCCTGGTGGATTGTCTCAGTTTTGAAATTATGGACACGCGGGAAATCGACTATGCGTTTGCATTTGACAAACATTTTGAAGAAAACGGTTATACAATCGCCAAATTTCATAAAACTTGGTAAAAATTCGCATGTCTCCTTTGGGCGGTGCCCCCCCCCCTCTCGTCTTTATCGCGCAACTTAATCGGATATAAATCCGAAATAGTCTTGACTTTTTCGGAAAGTCTGCCAAAAAGGCGGGCGCTTCGCTAGCCGGGAGGTATTTCCAGTTTCGGCTGCACCCGCTGGACCTCATTTACAGAGAGGACTGCTATGGTAAAAGAACTCACAAGAGAAAAAACATATTCGAGCGGTGCTCAAATTCGGTAAGCCCACAACTGGCTTGCCCAATGCAGTTTATCGTAAGCGCAAATATAGATAGTGTCAATCCACGGGCGAAGCTTGGCAATATGTCAACAAAGAACAATTTTGGGTTATTCACTTATACTACCAAATATGGTTGACATTACCTAATACGGTAGCTATAAATAAAGCAGAAAGACATTAATCCGGCAAAGCCGGGGTAGAAGTGATGAGTGCTCAGCACTTTTTCGTTATCAGTCAACCGTAGGATCGGGAACTTAATAACTTGAACGATGGTCGTGTTTAGGCCCGTCTTCTGCGTTGCGTTAAAGCCCACATACGTAAAGTATGCGACCTTTAACGCGCCTTGAATACGAACATAGGAAAGCGAAGACTCCGAATCCTTCGCAATCTTCGTCCAATTTATTAAGTTCACGATCCGTAGGGGAGGCCGTATGCCAAACGAAACAACACGCAAGAATGAACCGGGACCACGCATGATAGCCCTTGCGTCTTTGTTCGAAGGTTTTTTTTGCGTGGACTGGATTATGGAAATCACCCGGATGAAAGTGTCAGAAATTCTGGCTTTCATCGAGGCGGGTGTGGAAAAGGGCCAACTAACCAAGATAGCGCCCGGCCGGTTTCGATTTAAAGACCAACAAGAACGGATCCGGTTGCAGGAAACGCTGGAGCCGGATGAGAAAAAACGATCCATTCAAGCCATCGTTCATACACTTCTAAAAGAACCCATGGAGGAGGATGACACCATAAAGCTTGTGGCAAACCACCTGCTCAACACGAAAAATGATGTTCAAGGATGCCGTTGGCTGAACAAAGCCGCCTTATTGTATTACGAAATGTACTGGTTTAAAAAGGCGAAACAATGCGCCCGAAAAGTACTCGAAGACCTTGCGGGCAGCAAATCGGCAGAAGCCGACGAACTCTTTGAAGCCGCAGCGCTTGGATATTCACATATTGCCATCCCCGACACGGCGGAGATCGAACCGGTTTTTGAGGCCCTGCAGGCGGCACTGAAGAGAGCCCGGAAACGAGACCACCAGCCCCGGATCGGGCTTCTGGAAATGCACCTGGGTAAAATGGATTATTTTCTTGGCAATATGAACAGCGCCTTCCGTCATCTCGACAGGGGGTGGTCCATCATAAAGGAATCAAATGAACCCCGGTTGAGACGCACCGCTACCAGTTACAGCACATTGTTGTTATACGGCCAGGGACGATATACGGATGTCATTGCCAATTACGAAGAATTTGCACCGGAAGTGGCAAGTCATCCGGAAAGCAGAGTGGACGCGCTGGCTGCAATTTATACCGGCTGTGCGTATGGATTCACCGGGAATGTGACCCAGGGGATGGGCCTGCTCGATGCGCTGTCAACCCACTACTCGGATAAAGGAGATCATTTTATTGAAAGCGTCCTGTCTTTTGGCTTTGGCATCACCCTGCTTGAATTAAACCGGGCCGCTGAGGCGCTGGCATATTTTAAAAACTCACAGAAAACAGCTGCCAGAGCACAGAGTGATATTTATCAGGGCTTTTGCCATCAATATTTGGCGGAATGTTACCACAGACGAAACGATACCGATAAATGTATTGACCAAATAAAGCAATGCCTTGAATCGAGTCAAAACATGAAAATGCTTCCCCATCATTTTTTCAACCTGGTTGAACTATGTTGGAAAATCGATCAAGCATCCCTGCTGGATGGGGCGGATCTATCCATTGATAAAATGATTCACAGTGCCCTCCGGGGCAACTATGTCTATGCAAAAGGCCTGGCGTACAGATGCCAGGGGCTTCTCCACAAGCAGGCGGGAGAGCCAGGCAAAAAGGTCATCCAGGCGTTCTCATTATCCGCCAAGTGGTTGGCGGCATCGGGCCATCAACCCCAGCTGGCCAAAACATACATGGAACTCGCCGGCGAATACCTGTTTGTCGGTGATAAAAATAAGGCTCGAAAAAGTTTCGAAAAAGTGGCTTCGATCCTTGATATCTACGGTGACCACCTGGTGCCCCGGAAGCTGATGTCCTTGCGCAAAGACCATCATGATGACAAAGGCCTTCTGGAAAAAATAATGGCCCTCGGCCAGGATCTGGTGACCATAAGAGACAACCGGGAATTGACCGGACACATACTCTCTGCGGCGAATCAAATCACCGGTGCGGAGCGTGGGGCGATATTCGTGTTGGACCGGGCGACTTCTGCGCCAATACCGGCTCTTCGAGCCGCGCAAAACCTGACGGAAATCGATGTCGAAGCCCCCGTTTTTGGGGCCTCCATGAAAATGATTCTGGAAACATTCTCAACACAGGAAGGTCGAATTTTGACGCGCGTTATGAAGAAAGGCCCACGTGCTCAAAAGGATGGTACGGTTCGCGACTGCATCTGTGTTCCCATGAAAATTAGAGACAACGTTGTGGGTGTGTTATACCATGATAACCGATTCTTCAGGAGCACGTTCAAACAATCGGATCTTAAAATCCTCTCTTATTTTGCCGCCCAGGCTGCCATCGCCATGGAAAATGCCGAGGCTTATGAGCTGCTGCAACAGGAAAATCGATATTATGAACAGCAGCAGCTTGAAAATTTTCAGTTCGAGGAAATTGTCGGCGAAAGTCCGGCCATCCAAAACGTATTTGAAAAGGTACTTCAGGTGGCTGACACGGATTCCAATGTGCTGATCCTGGGTGAAACAGGGGTGGGCAAAGAGTTGGTTGCCAGGGCCATCTACCAGCACAGCAGTCGCAAGGACCGGCCTTATATTCGCGTTAACTGCAGCGCCTTTCCCGAGTCGCTGATTGCCGGTGAACTGTTTGGCCATGAAAAGGGAGCGTTTACCGGGGCCAATGAAAGACGAATCGGGCGATTCGAGCTGGCGGACAAGGGGATCCTTTTTCTCGACGAGATCGGGGATATATCACCGAATGTCCAGGTGCGTTTGCTACGGGTGATACAAACCAAGGAATTTGAACGCCTGGGCGGCGGCAAACCGATCCAATCCGATTTTCGCCTCATTGCGGCCCCCAATCGGAATCTGTACGACGACGTCCAGCCAAACCGGTTTCCGGAGGATCTATATTATAGACTGCATGTTTTT
>JAFDDL010000281.1:0-5517 GCA_019310865.1 Deltaproteobacteria bacterium
TCAGTGGCAACCGACCAACTTTCATGCTAATATTGAGATCTTGATAGTTGGAAGCGCAAAGGAACATCATGGTAATCGATACAAGCAGCAGTTTGGTTCTATATGACCCACCCGACAGCTGGGTCCCGACGAGGTACGGAAATTTTCTGCCCGCACGTCGAAACCATGCATTTTTTTTGCCCCACAAGGAGTCAAATTGGCCTAATGATTTAACACGCACGGCTCGAGTCGATAGCGGCGTGGTGTATACGCAAGAAAGCCAAACCGAATCCCTTGGCGCGGGGCGAATCGGTCTGATGATAGATGTGTATGTATAATTTTCCCATAACACCTCCAAATCGTTCGATAATAATCCTTTGGCCCTGATTGTGAACACGCCGGTGATGGTTGACGCTGATAGAGCATGTACGTTTCCGCATTCTTACACAGAGAAAAACTTTTCCAAATTACCAATCGATGGCTTTCGGACAAATTGATTCCCGGTGATCCGGTTGAGATCACACGGATCATCGCCTATAATAGTTATGTGGCCTGGAGCAAACTACTTGAATTCATAACAAATCTGAACAGATCCCTTACCGCCCGCCCAGTTATTCAACGCCCGCTTGCTACCAAAAAAGCGCTAAAGGATATCATTTGCAATGCAAATGGTTGCCACTCCGATCAAATCGAGCAGTTGATATCCGAGTACAAAAAGTTATCCGAGTATTATTATATCGGATCACCCATGGCCGGATATATCTATCTTGACGATCGTAATCATGTGGTGAGCATGTGCCGATTCAAACGGGTCAAACGCATCGCAGAAAAAACCAGTCGGTATGCATCACTTTACTTAACCGACCTTGTGCAGGACATCGCACAAAAATTGGAACTACCGTCGAAGTGGCCGGCGCAATCCCCCCACATTTTTTCACGCACCACATTGGATGCTGCTGAAAAGCAATTGCTAAAAAACATTCGGGAAAGCGGCATCCATTTGCCCAAAGAAGTGGTGACAATCAAGGATGTGCTCGGGGTAAAAGTCATCCAGAACGATGTAACCGAATCGAAATTGGAATCGGTGATCGAAGGCTTTCGAGGTGCCCGTATCATCGAAAAGGAAGCGCATTCGGGTAATTACAATGCCATTCACTATGTCATTGAGATAACCGTCGATTTGAGTGCTATCATTCATAAATACCCCCGGGATACAGCCAATAAAGTTTTCGCAAATCGAGGGTTGCCTTCCGGTAACCTTCGCCGTGATTTTGAAGCCTTCACCCGAACGGGGACCGATACGCTGCAGTTGGATCTGATCTTTACAACGTTTGAGGAACTCATTGAATCGGAAATCGGCCGCTCCATGCACGAAGCAAGAATATTTAAGCAGAGACAACAACAGAACAGATATGGTAATATTCCCATTAATATGGAATATATCATTGAATACTTGCTGGCAGTCGGGTTGAGCCCCACCGCCGAAATCGATGAGATTCCCATAAAATTGTGGGGACGGTATCTCCCGGACACATTGAGCTTTCAAATTCGGAACTTGTACCTCATGCCTGAGTATTCCATTATTAATTTATGATGTTTAAAAGGAGGTCGTGTCATGACAGAGAGTGATCAAGCATATTCAGCAGGCTTTGAAAGGGCTTTAAAGGTCGGTCGGCCGCCCAATATTACCAAATTATTTCCCAATTCCAGGGCATTGATTGTCAGCGGTAAATACATAGACCGGGCAATGCTTGAAAAAGGCAACGCCATATGCATTGCCGCCAATGGTCGCAGCTATTTTATAATAAGAGGCGTGCTACAGGCGGCCCAGCGAGCCAATGCCGCCCTGATCATTGAGATAGCGAAATCCGAAGGCGGCGCCGGTGCTTATTGCGCCGTTAATTTTTGGAATATTGCACGAATCGTCGATGCGCTATGCAACGAGATGGATATCACCATCCCGGTGGCCATTCACGCAGATCATTATGGGATCAAAAATGACGCGGATATCGAAGCCGCGAAAATAGAGCTCCCAACGATATTTGATGCCGGAATCACGTCCATTGCAATCGATGCATCCCATCTGCCGGATGATAAAAATCTGCTGGCAAACATCGCGCTGTATCCCTATGTTCCGCCCTGGGCCGGCCTCGAAACGGAAGTCGGTGAAATTAAAGGGAAAGAAGGTCTATCGACCGTCGATGAGGCGCTTTTTCTTATCCAGGGTTTAAATGCCCACAATATCAATCCGGATTGGATTGCCTTGAACAACGGCACCACGCATGGGATTGAAGCCAGCGGACAAGGTATCCAGGTGGAGTTGTCTTCAGCCATACACGATGCCCTGGCACCATATCAGGTTTCCGGTGCCCAACATGGCACGTCCGGAAACAATTCCGACAGGCTGCGGCAAATCGCATCTGAAACGCGGACCACCAAGGCAAATGTGGCCACGGCGCTGCAAATGATCTCCTGGGGCCTCGAGGTCAATGATTATGGCAACGCCAACCTGAATGGTAATGGAGATTTCATCAAAATCGATGGTGAGGGCATTACCGAACCACTCTGGCAGGCGATGGTCCATTACGCACAGGAAAAAGGCCTTAAAGGGGGGAATTATAAAAAACTCAACCTTCCCTTTGAAAATAAATTCATGGGCCAATCGCGCCAGGTACGCGAGCGAATGGCCAAACGGGTAGAATCTTTCGTTTACAACATGATTGTCAACGTATTCAATGCC
This sequence comes from Deltaproteobacteria bacterium, assembly GCA_019310865.1. The sequence goes on from JAFDDL010000281.1 coordinate 2,720, forward strand.
AAAGATACAGCCGCCATCGTTATCAATTCCATTTGCGAAGCGTGCAATTACGATCCCGGTAGCAAGGCGACTCGTATCGAAGATCCAGCAGCGTGGACCCCGGAAAAAATTATCCAACGCGCCAAAACCATTGATAGTGACAAAGGGCCGGAAGGCGACTTCGATGATTGACACACCATTGGGTGCGCGACGGAAACAGTTCTGCCCATATTGTGGAGATAAATTGGATTTAAGGGTATTGGACGGCATCGACCGCCTCTTTTGTAATACCTGCCGGGATGCCGTCTATGAAAATCCGATACCCGCAACCTGCATTGTGGCACCGGACTCGGATGGGCGCATCCTTCTGGTTAAACGCAAGATGCCACCGAAGCAAGGAAGCTGGTGCCTGCCCGGGGGGTTCCTGGAGCTCCAGGAATCCCCTGAGCAGGGCGCACTCCGGGAATTAAAGGAAGAAACCGACCTAACCGGCCGAATTGATCGAATGCTTGGGGTGATGGCCACCCCGAGTAGCCTGTATCATACGGTATTGTTGATCGGGTATCTGGTTACCGAATGGTCCGGCAACCCCAAAGCCATGGATGATGCCGAAGCATTCAATTTTTTCGCACCCGACAATTTGCCGCCGATCGCGTTCACCAGCCATGAACATTTCATCAGGCTTTATGATGCGGCCTATGCAATTCAATAAACCCAATAAATTTTCTTAAGCTTTATCGAAAACCTGCCGATATGATCACTAATGGTTCATAGGCTAGGGACCGCTGCCGTGCAGAACAGGTTTCGACAGCGACGGGTGAAAACGGAATCCAATGTATGAACATCATTTAGCGTGTTATTGTAAAGCCAGATGCAGATATCGAGTTATCAAATACACAACGTGCTGAAAGTATACAGCAAGCAGTTGAGCCAAGCGCGGATTATTGAAAGACAAAAAGCGCTGGGGAAAACGACAGACACCGATAAAATCAGCATATCGGCAGAAGCGAAGCGTCAGGCTATTATCAATCGTGTAGCAGCGGATATCGTAGAACGAATCACAAATTCCGGCCCCCAAGACGAAGTCGAACAGGATATCGTTAATCAGCTGGAAAATGAGATTGGGAAAAGTGTTAAATTCAGCGGCCAAAGCAGTGAAGGCTTTGTATTCAATGAGATTAATGGCAATAACGAAAAGACAACCAATACCTTGCAGGTGAATGATTCAACCTTTTTAATTAACCGACTGGCGGAATTGGCCAAAGAAGCAGTGGATAAAAATATACAAAACTAAGATATTAAATTAAGATAACAATCATACTCGGAGGAACTGTATGAACAATATAACCAATATTACCAGCAAGTACGATCAAGCTTATCTGAAGGAAACCACGGGAAATAAGCGTGCGGACGAAAAGAGCCCCGTAGCCGAAGACAGCAAAACCGATTCGGCCAAGGGCGATAAGGTGAGCTTATCTGAAGCATCACGGGACCTTGCGTTGGCTCAACAGGCCGTGGCGTCCGCTCCAGATGTTCGATCGGAAAAGGTGGCACAAATCAAACAGGCCATTGAAGCCGACCAGTATAAAATCTATCCGGGAAAAGTTGCTGATAAACTGATCGGGGACATCATCAGTGAAGTGATATGAACGAGTCACCCCCGGAAATATTTGCCGACTGATGGCATTCACATCGAAGCCGGCAGGGGAGAAATAATCGGAATATTTACATTAAATTACAAATAGTTATAATTTATTTTGAGGCCGGCTTTCATGCTGGCCTTTTTTTTGCATAATCTTTACCTGCATAATCTTTACATGGAAGGAGGTCATTCTCATGACAAAAATAAATCCCATAACGGATAGCCCGGGGATCCATGACCAGAAAAAAATCAACAAGCCGGCAACCGGTGGGTTTGAATCATCTTTAAGGACAGCTTTTACCGAACGTACTACGGGTGGTTTATTCAATTCTCAGGTATCACGTCTCGGTGAAGTTCGCGCCGCCAGCGCGCCCCAGACGTCTTCTTTAGCCGATGGGATTGCCAGTGAGACGGATCGGCTTTTGGCGTTGCTTGAAACCTATGCAACCGACTTGGAAAACCCGAACAAAACATTGAGGGATCTGGCACCCATGGCGGCACAAATCAAGGAAGCGGCCGGTCTTGTGATGGCAGCCGCACAAAGGCAGGCAACGCCTGATGATGAGTTGAATCGTATCGCCACCAACGCGGCATTTACGGCCAACATAGAATATGTGAAGTTTCAAAGAGGAGACTATATTTAATGCCCATCCACAAATGGCCAAGCCGATGACGGCCCGTTTGATGATTTGATTTTTTCCCACATATCCTCTTTTTCCCGCTCGCTGACAACTGTCATGTCTCGGTTTGACCTGCGGATCGTCGCCTCCATTCGGCGAAATCGCATTTCGAATTTGGCCGTTGACGCAGTCAATGCCGTTTCCGGATGAATCCCCAAGAACCTTGCCACATTGGTCAAGGTAAACAGCAAATCACCAAACTCGAGCTGCACGGCCTCATGATCCCCGGCCTCAGATGTCACATGCCGCTGAAAGGCTTCTTTCAGTTCATCCCATTCCTCCTCCACCTTTTCTAGAACACCGGTGATATCCGCCCAATCAAATCCGCCCTCTCCGGCAGCACGTTCGGAAATTCGGTATGCACGCATCAATGCCGGCAACGACTGTGGAATCGAATCGAGCATCGAACTTGCAGGTGTTTTTGCTTTCTCCGATTGCTTGATATTGTGCCACTGTGCCCGCACATCATCCTCACTGATAATCGCAGCCTTATCTCC
>JAFDDL010000281.1:5554-6486 GCA_019310865.1 Deltaproteobacteria bacterium
TTATCTCCGAAAACATGGGGATGGCGTCGAATCATTTTCCGGGTAACCCCATCTGCCACATCATTTATGTCAAATTGCCCCTGCTCTTGAAAAAGCCTGGCCAGGAAAAAAATGTGAAACAGTACATCCCCGAGTTCTTCGCGAATCGATTCAGCGTTTCCATCAGCAATGGCATCGGCCAGTTCATAGGTCTCCTCCAGGAGTTGGATCGCCATGCTGCGCGCTGTTTGTTTCTTGTCCCACGGGCAACCGTTTTCCCCCCTCAATAATTTGACCAGTTCCGCCAGCCTTTCCAATCCGAATCCCCGTGGCTTTATTTCTTTGTCCAACTCTTTTTCAACTCCTGTATTTTGGATGAAAATTTCACCTTCATATCCTCCGAGACCAACTGGGCCATTACCTCGGATACTTCAGAAACAAACGGCGCCAATTTTGACTGCTGAATCAATGGCGTCCCCATTGGCAGGAAAGTTGTTAAGGCGAAAAATAAAACCGATACGATCAACGCCCCCTTGAACAGTCCGAACACAACCCCCCCCAAACAATCGAGCCAGCCTGAAAACACAATGTTCATGGCATATCGGATAATAATTCCCAGAATATTAATGATAAGGAAAACTGTGCAGAAAATGATCAGAAACGACACGATATTAGAATATGCATCGGTTGATATCCATTTGGAGAGAATGCCACCTAAAATCTGATAATACCGGTAGGCGCCATAAAACCCACCCAAAACACCCACAATGGCGGCCACTTCTTTGATAAGCCCCCGAAATCCCCCGCGAATCAAGCAAAATCCGATAATAACCAAAATGACAATATCAAACAGGTTCATAATCCACTCCGGCCCTCATTTATCATCTCCACCGATGGCATCAAACGAAAATTTGACATGTCTCAGCCCGTGAATCATTTCAGATACATGTCAA
>JAFDDL010000282.1 GCA_019310865.1 Deltaproteobacteria bacterium
AGTATATTTTTACCCCATACGAATATGTCCCATGCACCCAAAGATGAAAGGCCGAGGCGCGCATTGACAACCTCGATAGATCCAAATTTCGAAGTGTCATTATTAAAATATGGATAAGCTTTGCTCTTGTAGGAAAAATCCAGTCCACCAACAATATCGCCAAAGGTATCGCCAAAGGAGACAGGGTAAGTATAGGTGAGCCCTAAATTGGCACTCCAGATCGACCCGGGCATACGCGTGCCGTTTTCATTACCCGGCACAGTGTCATTGGGATCAAATTCAGCATATTCCGCATCCGAATAACCAACTCCTGCGAAAATTTGCAAATGTCCCGTCGGCATGGCATCAACCTCAATTTCAAAACCTTGGCTGCGTGCTTTTCCGGCGTTGGTGGTAATATCACCTTCTATCCCACGATACACACGAATCTGCATATCCTCGTAATCGATATAGAATGCAGCCGCATTCAATCGGATGCGGTGATCAAAAAACTCCGACTTCATGCCCAGTTCATAGCTGGTCAGGTGTTCCGGATCAAAGGTTATCGCCGACAGGTCAGGCGGTGATGTAGTGAGATCAGATGCATTCCAGCCGCCACTTTTGAACCCGCGCGACACCTTGGTATACAAGGTCACATCATCATTAGCGGCATAGCTCAAACCGATACTCGGCGATAATTCCTGGTCATCACGATCATCTGTAAACGGCGCCACATCAGGGCGACCAAAACCGATGACCCCTTTTTGACTCATGGTCAATTCCTTTTCCTCATGGGTGAAGCGTGCGCCGAAAAGTAATCGTAGATCGTCTGTAAAAGCGTAACGCCCATCGAAAAACACGGCCGCGCTCCAGGTATCCACTTCAGGAAATTTTCGCATTGTCAATGACTCCAAATCAGGCCAAAAAGGTGCTGCGCCTACAAGTAGTGGGACAGAGTCTGCAAGGTCTTCCTTTGCCGTTTGGTTGAAGTAATACAGACCTGCAACGTACTCAAACTTGCGCCCTGCAGGAGAGGCGATACGCAATTCCTGTGTAAATTGATCAAATTCACTTGATCTATCCATCACAAAAGTCGGCAATGGACCACCATCCAGATCCCCTGCAAAAGACAGTTCCAAAGCACGAAATGCTGAAATGGAAGTGACCGTATAGCCGTCACCAAAATCGTAATCAACAGTTAAAGAAGCACCCTTCATGGTCCGCTCTTCAACAATATCATCTTGGGAGATCACAAAAGGAGGATTCTCCGCAAGTTGATATGAGATCACATAACCGTCGCTGTCCATCCAGTCCCAGCGCAGGGCGATATCCAGGACATCCGTGGGGGTATATCGCAGTTCCCCCCGGGTGCTGAGTTGATCTTCATCTACCGCATCGTGAGCACCAGGCTGGATGGTTTCGTAAAACCCGTCCCGGTTATCAGAGGCAAAGGATATCTTCCCGAAAAGCTTGCCATCGACCAGTGGACCGCTGATGTTGGCGCGGGTCCTGATGAGGTTGTAGTTACCGACCTCGAGCCGAACCAGTCCTTCAAATTCCTTGCCGGGCCGATGCGTGGTAACATTGAAGGCACCAACAGTCGTATTCTTTCCAAACAGTGTACCCTGGGGACCGCGCAACACTTCAATCCTTTCAACATCCGCCAGTGACTGAAGAAGTGCAGCGCTACGCCCGATATACACACCATCTATATACACGCCAAAGCCTGATTCCCAACCAACATTATTCGCAGACGTATTAATACCACGAACACGGATCGCTGGATTCCAATTACTGAACGTATTGGAAAAACTCAGGTTAGGGGCAAAGTGTTCCACATCAGAAATATCTTTGGCGATCAATTGTTCTAACCGCCTTTCCGAGAGCGCCGTAATTGAGATCGGGACATCCTGCAGGTTTTCCTCTCGCTTTTGAGCGGTTACGACCACCTCCTCAAGCATAAAATCATCAAAACTTTCTTCCTCCTCTGCAAGGGCCTGGGAAACGAATACCCCAACAATTGCGATCATGAGAGCGATGGTTACGGCTAGCGTCTTTTTCATAATTTCTCCCTTCGAAAAATGAAGCGTTGTTATGTATTTACTGCTTGGGCCTTGGTTATCTATTATTAATACCCCATGGGCCAATTCGCGAGCGTCCGCTTGCTCATGCTCCCCTTATTGGCGCAGGAAAATTCCAGGGCGCGGCAGAGAAATTTACGGGTATCCCTGGGATCGATGACATCATCAATAAAGTGTTTACCGGCCGCCTTGTACGGGGCGCTGTCATGCGCCAATTGGTCCATGAGCTTTTCTCTTTCCGTCGCCGGATTTTCCGCCTCCGCCAATTGGCGACCATAGACCACGTTCACCGCCACTTCATCACCGGTGAAACTGATATGGGCCGTGGGCCAAGCCACCAGGAAGTCCGCACCCATGAACGGTCCGCTCATATTAAAATAGGCTGCGCCGATGCTTTTTCGAATTACAACCGACATCTTAGGCACCGAGGCCAACGCCAATGCCCGGAGCCAAGTCATGATCTTGGTGGGCATCTTGTTTTTCTCGGCAAAGGCGCCGATATAAAATCCGGGTATATCGTTCAAGAAAACCATAGGGATGTTGAACGAATCGCACAGGCAAATAAATTCGATGGCTTTGTCGCATTCCTGGGGACCGGCGGCGCCGGCGTTGAACATGGGTTGATTGGCAAAAATACCCACGACCCGGCCGTTCAGATGCGCCAGCCCGGTGATGAGCGCCTTTCCGAAAAATTCCTTCAGCTCAAAGAAAATGCCGTCATCGACCAAAACCTTGATCAATTTTTTCATGTCGTAGGCTCTGTTCAGTCGGGTCGGCACGATATCCACAACGTCATCCAGTAGGCGGTACGGATCATCCAGGGTCTTTTTAAACGGGGGCTCTTGCGAGGCATTGGACGGCAGATAGCTGAAAAATTCCTTCATGATGCCCATGCAATGATCATCATCATCGGCAAAGGCATCCACCTGACCGGTTGTTTCCGCATGAATTTTCCAGCCGCCCAGCTCTTCCGGAGTGATGGTTTCGGACAGGGCGACTTCGAGCATTCTGTGGCTTGCAATCGCCATGCAGGTCCCTTTAACCTGGACAGCAAAATCGGAAGAAACCGCATCCCAGGTCGGCAGCCCATAGCTGTCACCCATGATACTGGTTATTTGCGGAACGGTTCGGCAGCTTGTTAGTAAATGCTCGGGAAAGCCCGTCTGACTGATTCCATCGGATCCCATGCCATCCGGAATTCTCAGGCCACCGCCCTCTCCCAGACGAAAAATCGGCAGGCCCCGCTTCACGGCATATTCATTCACTGCTGAATTCTTTCTTAAGAAAACCATGCCTTCCGAGGCCGCCAGAACCGTCTTGTCCGCAGCACTGATGACAGCGGGTCTGCCGGACACATGACCCAAGCCGGTGATAAGACCGTCACAGGGACTCTGCTGAGCAAAGTCCGGATGTTCGGAATGATTCAACATGCCCAGCTCCATAAACGTGTCCGGGTCAACGAACCGATCGATTCGCTCGCGTGCGGTCAGCCGCCCCAAGCTGTGCTGGCGGTCTATCATGGCCTGGCCGCCCATTTGTTTCGCCTTTTCCTTGCGGCGAAGCAGATCTTGGATCTCTTTTTCCATTTATGTCTCTCTTGCTTCCGAAAACACTGTAAATTCAAGTTGATAAATAAGAATAGTCGAAATTCGGCAGAAAACCGATACCGTATCCATCAATAGAAAAACATCAGAGTGATACAATTTCCACCAAACCGCCAAATTATGCCTTTATATAAGATAAACATGAAACTTTGTCAATATATTATTTTTTGAATTTTTTTTGCTCTGCATACTTGAAAATGTTGTCGCGAAATGTGTCAGAAACTATCATTTTAACTACTTTATATTTTTATATATTACACATTCATTTCTGAAATTTAACAAGCACTACAGGCGTGGATAAATAACAAAATGGTGTAAGTTCGTCTAGAATATTTCTCAAGAACACTATCAAACAGAGTTCACCCTAACGTTGGGTTCACCCTAACATGGATCAACTCCCAATAATCGTCTCGTCATCCCGGGTTTTGGGCGCAATGCCGATACCCGTAAAACCGTATATCAGTGCAAAAACGACTCCCAGATAACACATCACGGACCAGGGCAAATATTTAAGGGTGGGAACATTCAGCGTGCCCGCCAGGAACACACCGGCCATGCTCCAGGGTACCAGCGGCACGATGACTGTGCCGGAGTCTTCTGTTGTGCGGGACAGATTTTTTGCGGCCAGGCCCCGTTTTTTAAAGGCCGGCGCAAACAACTCGCCCGGAATTAAAATCGCCAGAAAGGAACTTCCGGTTATCAAGGCGGTCACCACCGATGATCCCACGACGGACATCACCAATGATCCGGTGGATGTGGCAACTTTCAGCAAATTTTCCAGAATGACGTCCAACATCCCCGCTTTTTGTATGATACCTGCGAAAGCAAAGGCGCAGAAGGCGATCAAGGCGATTCCCATCATACTCATCATCCCCCCGCGCGACAGTAGTTTGTCGACAACTTCCACACCGGAAGTGGAAACATAACCATTTGTCATGGCCAACACGACCGCTTTGAGCGTTGTATCCTGAAAAATCAATGCCAAAACAGCCGCTAAACCTGAAGCGGTGAGCATTCCTGGAATGGTCGGTTTATTCCTGACAGCAAAGTAGATAATGATGACCGGCGGTAATAACAGCAACATGTTAAAGGTGTAATTCGCTTGTATCGTGTTCAAAACGATATCCATCGTGGCAGTGCCGAGTGAGTTGTCCGCGTATTTCAATCCAACGAAGAAATAGATGACCATACCGATCAGCCAGGCGGGTGTCGTCGTCCATAACGTATGTCGGATATGATCAAATAGATTACTGCCTGCAGCGATAGGAGCAAGATTGGTTGTGTCCGATAGCGGTGAGAGTTTATCCCCAAAATAGGAACCAGCCACGATAGCGCCGGCTGTCGGGGCAGCAGGAATGCCCATGCCTTGCGCCATACCCATGAAAGCGATTCCCATTGTCCCAACCGTACCCCAGGACGTTCCGGTGAAAACTGCGACAATGCTGCACACCAAGCATGTCGTTACCAGAAAATAGGTGGGTGAGATAATTTTCAACCCGTAGTAGACCAGCATGGGAATCGTGCCGCTCACGATCCAGGAACCGATCAGCATGCCAACGCAGATCACGATCAGCATCGCCGGCAGCGCCTTGGTCACACTCTCTACGATGCCGGCTTCCATCACTCGCCAGGTGTAACCCAATCGCTGCGCAATGATCCCGGCAACAAGGGCTGAAGCGATAAGCAGGATCTCCGCCCGTAGTTGATAGATGCCGTAGCCAATGCCTAAAAACAGGGCAATGACGATCAAAGGTATAAGGGACAGCAACAGACCGGGTTTCCTGACAACTTTTCCTTTATACTCTTGCTGCATCCTTGGGGAACTCCAGTACCCGCTCT
>JAFDDL010000283.1 GCA_019310865.1 Deltaproteobacteria bacterium
GAGGCAACGATCTATGGTGGGGAACTGGAAATTATGGCGCGCCCATTGCCAGCGCTGACCATTGGCACTAGTATCGGGTACACCCATGGCGAGTTTGACGATTTAATAGGGGCAGATCCTTTTAAGGTCCCAACCGATTTTTCCGGAAACACAACCGCCTATACACCCGAATGGACCTTCAATTGTTTCCTGTCTTATTCTATTCCCGTAAAAAATTATGGATTTGTGACCCTGTATGCCGATTACGATTGGAAAGACGAAGTATACGTTGATCCGGCAAACAGCGACGACTATCATTTTGTGCCTGACTATGGCCTGTTCAATGCCCAGGTTAGCTTTGAAACCCATGACGGCAAGTGGCACGTGGACTTCTATGGCAAAAACCTGGACGACGAGCGATACCTAACAAACTCACAAACAGCTGTCGGGATTGCTTATATAACGAATGACATTATCGGTATTTATAGTATGGACGCCAGACGGTTTGGGATCCGTGTCGGATACCGCTTCTAAGACCGATAAAAGAAATTTGCATAAAAATCTATTCAACCTTCGGACCACTTCTTTGCCAGCAGAGAAGTGGTTCGAAGGTTTGTAATTTTAGGAAATGTAAATTGACGCATTGAAAAAATTAGCCCTCCCGCTATGACGGTGAGCATCCCGGAGGTGTCCGGCCCGATTCCGGTGACAGAAAATTCCAAACCGTTTTTGCAGGCCCAGCGGCAGCAGGTCCCGTTGGACCTTTCATCTTACGGATATGTGGAGGAAGAATATTTTGTGAGCGGGACCGCCAATGTGTATCGTTTCGATGATAGTTATGAGATCGAAATCTGGCACCCCGACGTCCCGTATACCAACCGAATTCTTGTGCGTCGTCCCACCGATCCGAAAAACTTCAGTGGAAACGTTGTGGTGAACTTCAGCAACCAGTCCAGGGGACATGATGCGCCCCTGATGTGGCATTCTTGTTGGGAATACTTCCTCGAAAACGGGGATGCGGTTGTGATTACCACCATGAAGCCCGTCTGCGTGAAAGCGCTCCAGGCATTTGATCCGGACCGGTACGCCCCCCTGTCGTGGCCGAACCCGGTCCCGGCGGATGAAACCTGCGATCCCATGAATCCCATCTTACCGGAGCAATCGTTCAAGGACAGCGAGGACGGCCTGGCCTGGGACATCATGGCCCAGCTGGGCGCGCTGCTGAAAAGCGACAGCGCCGGAAATCCCCTAGAATATGATGTCGAGTATGTCTACGGCACCGGCTATTCTCAGACCGGTTATTACAGCAGCATCTTTGCGCGCATCTTTAGTCCGCTTTTCACCCTCCCGGACGGCGGACCGGTCTATGATGGATTTGTGGCCGGTGGCTGCGGTGGCATATGGCCCATCAATATCAGCCAATGCGACCCGGTCATCCCGGTGGACCATCCGCTCAATTCCGGTCCCGTTCATGTGCCGGTGCTGCATGAGGTGGCGCAGAGTGACCTGACCGGTCCCTATATCGAGTTTGGTGGCATCTGGGGATCGATCCGGTCGGATAGCGATGATTCCGACGATCGCTACCGCCTCTACCCGGTCGCAGGCGCCAGTCATCGCTGGATTCAAGCCCTGGGTTCGGAAAGTGGTGCCGAAGAAGCCGCACAGGGAGGGTTTGAGATGTCCAATATCGATTGTGTGGGACCGAATAGGGTCAGTGATTTTCCGCTGCATTTTATCCACAGGGCCATGTTCCGCAACCTGGACCGCAGGGTGCGGCAGGGAACCCCCCCGCCCCGGGCGGAGCGCTTTACGCTGGACGAAAACCGGGAGCCCGTTCTCGATGAACATGGCCACGCCGTCGGCGGCATCCGGCTCCCGTGTATCGAAGTGCCAATTGCCGAGTATCATGTGCAATCGCCGGACATTGCCTGCCTTGCACTGGGCTATAGGGTCCCTTTCGGTACGCAACAGCTCAAAAAAATGTACGGCAACAGAATCCGGTATGTGAGCCGGGTGACCGAAGTGGTAGATGAACTGGTAGATGAACTAGTAGGCGCAGGTTTTCTCCTTGAAAAAGACGGACAGTCCATAATCGCAGAGGCGCAAGATTCCCCAGTACCGGCCGCAATTGGCCACCATCATAGTTGATTCATCAAAGCATAATCCGAAACGACTATATTTGATCAGTTCCCTGCCTGAATATGGCCAACAATTCAGCCGAGTAGGCGAGCCGGTGTTAAAAAATCAATAAATAACAATAAGATAAACCAGAAGTTCAGACTGGTACGTTTATTGCGAGGAATATATTGCATATTCTCAGGCGCTGAATTCATTCTGAGAATAGCACATCGGCATTGTGTACACTGGTTGAAGGAGATTTTTCATGACATCATTGCAGGCAATCGTACTTCTGGCATGTATTTTCGGGTTGGCGGAAATCATAGCGGTGAAAAGCAAGGCACGTCTGTCTTCCTTTTTTGTTATAGCGATTCTGTTGCTGCTGGCCTTCTGGGCGGGCATGCCGGGTGATATATGGGTGACATCAAACATGCTGGCAATGGGAGCGACGGTTGCCGGATTGCTGTTAACCTCACTGGGGACCCTGATCGATTTCGACGAATTTGTCCAGCAATGGAAAACGGTTGTCATTGGATTCGGCGCCGTTGTCTTAATCGTGTTGTTCATCACCGTCATCGGTCCGTTTGTCATTGACCGAACCATGGCGGTGGCGGCATCTCCGGTTGTGGCAGGCGGGGCGGTTGCGCAAATCATCGTGGGACAGATTCTAAAACAAAAGGGCCTTCTGGATGCCGAAATATTCTGCCTGTTGGTGCTGGTACTGCAATGCCTCATCGGTGTCCCCATTTCTTCGATCCTATTGAGAAATGAGGCCAGGCGATACATCAAATCCGGTGATTATGAAACCGCTTCAGACAGTGAAACCCCATCTCAGGATAAAACCCCCAAAAAGACCCTGATCCCCCAACTGCCCGAGGCATACCGAAAGCCCTTTATCCTGATCGCTAAAACCGGGCTGGTCACGCTGCTGGCGTATTACCTTTCCGGATTAACGGGCGGGAAAGCCAATGCACTGTTGCTGTGTTTGATACTGGGGGTCGTATTTAAGGCACTGGGCTTTCTGGAAAGCGATGTACTGGGCAAGGCCAACTCATTCGGGATCACGATGTTCTTCGTATATGCCCTGGTGTTTGCAAATATTGCCAAAGTCACACCCGGTATGCTGGCGGCCATGATCGGGCCGCTGATGGTGGTCTTCCTCCTGGGATTGACCGGAATTATCGCTGCGGGGGTTATTTTTTCAAAGCTCTTAAAGGTAAATTCCCGTATGGGCATCGTGATCGGTTTAACGGCGCTATATGGGTTTCCGGCCACCTATTATCTGGCCATGGAAGTGGCGGAAGCGGTTGGCGAAAACCAAGCCCAGGTCACCGCTTTGCGAAATTACATGCTGCCCCAAATGCTGACGGCAGGGTTTGCCACCGTCACCATCGCGTCGGTGGTCATTGTTGGGTTTGTTGTAAACATGATATGATCGGGAAAAGGGTTCGATACGTTATAAACCCCAACGATGCAAAATGAAGATTGGTTAAGGGATTGAATGTCGTGAATAAAAAGATTTCCATCGATATCATTATTGTCGGCTTTGCGATTTTTGCAACTATTTTTGGGGCCGGCAATCTTATTTTTCCATCAGCGCTTGGTTTTTCCGTGGGCACTGGTTGGACCCTCGCTATCATCGGGTTTCTTTTTTCCGGTATCATGCTGCCGGCGCTCGCTATTGTAGCGGTGGGCAATAATGGGGGATCATTTGAAAATATTTCCCTGAAGGTGGGGCCTGTTTTCTCCAAGATCTTTTACTTTGGTGTAATGGTGTTAATAATCGGATTGGTTGGTCAACCCAGAATTGGTGCCGTTACTTATGAATTGGGTGTAAACCCGATTATTCCGGATACCAGTCGTATCCTTGTGGCCGCGTTATTCTACGGGGTCACCATCTGTCTGGCGATAAATCCTGCAAATGTCGTCGATAAAATCGGGAAATATCTTACCCCCATATTGTTGCTGGTACTGGGGCTGATTATCGGTAAAGGGATAATTTCTCCCATCGGCACTCCGACTGGAATTTGCGCTGAAAACCCCTTTGTAGTGGGTTTTTATACCGGTTATGAAATTGGAGATGCGCTTGGGGCCACGGTTGTGGCGACGATTTTTACTGCTGCCGTAGTGGCCAAGGGCTACAGCGATTCCCGGCAGCTTTCCAGGGTAACCGCTTTCAGTGCACTGGTGGGTGCTACCTTGCTTTTTCTGGTCTATGGCGGGTTGGTGTACCTTGGGGCCACGGCATCATCTGTCGTCGAAGCGGGAACTGAAAGATCGGCACTTCTGGCGGCCATTGTTAGTAATATACTGGGTGAATCCGGAATGACCGTCATGGGCGTGGCGGTGATTTTTGCATGCCTGACAACCGCCACCGGGCTTTCAGCCGCCATGGCCGGGTATTTCAATGAGCTTTCAAAGGGAAAATTATCCTACAAAGCCGCTGTAATTCTGGTGAACGTGGTGGCCGGAATCTATTCCATTGTGGGCGTTGAAACCATTATGAAAATCGCGATGCCCGTATTGATGATTCTCTATCCGGTGGCGATTGTTTTAATCATCCTGGGCGTATTTGACAAATATATTCCCAACCGGGGGGCTTATATCGGTGCGGCATATCTGACCCTATTCGTCAATGTATTAAACACGCTGGCCATGTATGGCATTGATGTAAAGTTTATTTCCTGGCTGCCACTTTCCAAGCACGGATTTGGGTGGTGTGTTCCAGCTGTTGTTGGTTTGATTATCGGGCTCTTGGTAAGTAAAAAGAAAGCTGACGGCCTCGCAGTTTGAAACAAAACGGGTTTTGGTTTCCCAGTATGTGGTCCTAAATGCCCGTTGTCCGGTAGTGACAACCAAATGAAAAGGCAGAAAAGATTGGGAAAATGAAAACTGTATTAATTTCTCCGGCCTCAGCAAATGTATTTGGTGTGCCAACCTTATATCTCTCCATAGCGATACCTTTGATCGCCACCATCATATTTGCGTTTATGATGTTGAAACGGTTGGCGCCGGCTTTAAAGGCCATGCCCGATCCCCGGTTGGATCGGCTACCCGACCGGGTTTATAATATGATGAAATACGCATTGTTTCATTTCCGGCATCCCCGGTACCCCCTTGCAGGTCTGTTGCACATTCTGATTTTTTCAGGATTTGTTATTCTGTCATTGCATTCGATTTCGTTGCCGGTGGCCGGTATATTGGAGGGCTGGACCTTTCCGGGACTGTCCGGGCAGGCGGGTAGGATCTACGGGGCGATTAAAACAGTCGGCGCAACCCTTGTCTTGCTGGCGGCGGTCATCGCCATGGTTCGAAGGGGTGTTTTCAAACCGGAAAGATACAATGTGCCGGAAAAATACGGTAAAAACCACACCGCAGAGGCCGTGCTGATATTGGCGATGATTT
>JAFDDL010000284.1 GCA_019310865.1 Deltaproteobacteria bacterium
GAACACAGAGACGGTGCGCTTCGTGAAGTCACCTTGCAGATGCTGAAAAAGGCCGACGAACTGTGCGGGCCCCTGTCCGCCAGCCTGACGGCCGTGGTGTTGGGTGCCGACACGGACGCCTTTGCCGCTCAGATTGGAAATACGGCCGATGAGATCATCACCGTGGCCGATGAAAAACTCAAAACCTATGATGTGGACCTCTACGGTCAGATTATCGGGGCACTCATGGCGGCGCAAAAACCGGTTCTGACCCTTCTGGGCCATACCCCCTGGGGCATGGATCTGGCGCCTGTCTTGTCGGTCCAGAGCGGGCATCCGCTGGGCACCGACGCCGTGGATATTCTCATTGAAGACGAAAAGCCCAAGATAGTTCGCCAGATTTACAACGGGAAGATGTTTTCCAAGGTTGCCCTCAAGGCTGCCGATGGGTATCTTGTCACGGTACGACCCGGTGCGTTTCAGCCGGCCGAGGACGGAAGCCGGGAAGGTAATGTTGTTGCCCAGGCCGCATCCGATCTGCCGGTCGCCCGAAAAGCCTTTATGGAATTTGTGGACACCGGCGCCGGCGAGATTGATATTGCCCAGGCGGAGATGCTGGTTTCCATCGGAAGGGGTGTCGGGGATGAAGACAACATTGCACCGATCAAGGAATTGGCCGATCGCCTGGGTGCCAGCCTATCTTGCTCCCGTCCCATCGTGGACAAAAACTGGCTGCCCAAATACCACCAGGTGGGCACTTCCGGCAAGTCCGTGAAACCCAAGGTCTACCTGGCGCTGGGCATCAGCGGCGCCTTTCAGCATGTGGCCGGGATCGCCGGCGCTGGAACCGTCATTGCCGTGAACAAGGACGCCATGGCGCCGATCTTTCGGTTTGCCGATTACGGCGTGGTGGATGATCTGTTCAAGGTGGCGAATGCGCTGAAGGAGAAGTTGCAATAGCGCGGTCTTGCCGGTTTTATTTTTTTGAAACTGGCTCAAAGGAGATTTTTTATGGAGTTTCAGTATACACCGGAGCAGGAAGCATACAGACAACAATTTGTTTCCTGGCTGGATGAGAATTTGCCCGAAGATACAAACGTGGGCACGGATGTGGAAGGTTGCCAAAAGTATAAGGATTTTCAACGCCGGCTCTTTGATGCCGGGTACGCCGGGGTGCATTATCCCAAGGAATACGGCGGTCAGGGTCAGAGCCTGATTGAAGAAGTGATCGTCACGCAGGTCCTTGCCGAAAGATGCGTGCTTCTGAGATTCCCGGGCATCATTACACACGGGATGGCGATGCCGGTCATTTATAATTGCGGGACCGAGGAGCAGAAGAAGACCTTTATGCCGAAAATACTCGAAGGCACGCATATCTGGTGCCAGGGATTCAGCGAGCCGGATGCGGGGTCTGATGTGGTCAATGTCAACACCCGGGCGGTCAAAGAAGGTGACCATTACGTGGTAAACGGCCAGAAAGTCTGGACGACCGTTGCCCATGCGTCCGATTACTGCCTGCTTCTGGTCAACACGGACCCAAGCGGCCCGAAGCATAAAAGCCTGAGCTATCTACTGGTTGACATGCGCCTGCCCGGCGTCGAAGCCCGACCCATGCCCCAGATCACGCGAGAACCGGAGTTTAACGAAGTGTTTTTCGATAATGTCAAGGTGCCTGCCGACATGCTGGTTGCAAAGGAAGGCCAGGGGTGGATGATCGCCATCACGACCCTCATGTTCGAGCGAACCCTGGGGGATGTTACGACGGGAACGGCCTATTGCAGTAATTTCGAATCCATGTTGGAGATGGCCGGCCAGGCCATGCGCAGTGGAAAACCGGCGCTGGAAGACCCCATTTATCGGCAGCAGCTGGGGCAGGCATACATCGAGATCATGACCTTGAAATACCACGGGCTGCGGAACCTGAGTCGGCAGCTGGGCGGTGATATTCCAGGTCCCGAAGGCTCCGTGGGCAAGCTGCTCTGGAGTTTGCCGAATCAGAAACTCACGGAGGCGGCCATTGGTATGCTGGGCAGCGCCGGCCAGATTTTCGGCAGCACGCCCTGGAGTATTCAGGACGACCGTTGGCAGTACAGCTACCTGAGGTCTTTTGGCAACACCATTGAAGCCGGTACCACGGAAATCCAGCGCAATATTATCGGAGAGCGCGTATTGGGACTGCCCAAGGACATGTCCCGCACATCAAGGGTATAAGGAGAAATTAATAATGGATATCAAATTAGACGAAATACAGCTCGATATTACCAAGGAAGCCCGGCGCTTCCTGGAAAAAGAGATGCCCATGGAAACGGTTCGGGAATTGTTCGAAGATGACCGCGGATATACGGACAGCCTCTGGAAGAAAATGAGTGAAATGGACTGGATGAGAATCCGAATCCCTGAGGCATACGGCGGTGCGGAAATGGAACAGCTCGATCTGTGCATCATCCTCGAGGAGATGGGCCGGGCCGTTGCGCCGGGACCGTTTTTCTCTTCCGTGCAGCTGGCGGCAGAAGCGATTCTGGCGGCCGGAAGCGAGGACCAGAAAAAGGCCTATCTTCCGAAAATTGCCGACGGAAAGATGATCGGAACCCTGGCGCTGAGCGAACCGGACAGCGGGGCCGATACGGATTACATCCAGATGCCGGCCCGGGCAAATGGGGACGGCTTTGTCTTAAACGGCACCAAGTTGGCCGTTCCGGACGCCCATGTGGCTGATTTCCTGGTGGTTCCCGCTCGTACCGAGCCGGGCACTGACCCGAGCCAGGGCATTACACTGTTTCTCGTGGATAAAGATGCCGAGGGCCTGAACATCACCTTACTGCCCACCATGGACGGTACCCGTAAGCTTTGTGCCGTCGAATTCAAAGACGTGTCGGCATCGGGCGTGCTGGGCGAGGTCAACCAGGGTCGAAAACCTTTGGACAAGGTGCTTCAGCGGGCCCAGGTCGGTCTGGCAGCCGAGTGTATCGGCGGCGCCCAACGGGCCATGGAATTGGCCACGGACTATGCCAAGATCCGGGTTCAGTTCGATCAGCCCATCGGCGCCTTCCAGGCCATCAAGCATGCCTGCGCCCAGATGTTTGTGGAAGTGGAAAGCGGCAGATCCCTTCTCTACTGGGCCGCATGGGCTCAGGACAACGCGGACGAAAAAGAAGCGGCCCTGGCCGCCTCGGCCGTCAAGTCTTACTGCGCGGAGGCCTATACCAAGGTCGCCTCCAGCGCGCTGCAGGTGCACGGCGGGATTGGTTTTACCTGGGAAAACGACATTCACTTTTTCCTGAAGCGGGCAAAGGGCAATGAACTGTCACTGGGCGATCCGGCCTTTCATCGCGAAAAGATCGTTCAGCTGCTGACCTAAATTCAGTTTCCGGGAGTCGATTACCGACTCCCGGATTCGCATCGGAGAAATCTGCCGGATGCCGGACGTGATGGATCATATTCATCGGCCCCTCGATGAAGAGGTTCGATTTATCAGCGGGTATTACCTCTTGTCCGAAGAAATTCGCCTGCCTCATGGTGAAGAGGTGGTGCTGGCGCTTTTGGGACATGCGGTTCTCGATACCGCGTGCTGCGGGACCACTGGATGCGGATATGCGCTGGTGCCGGGTTTTGTTCAAAAATGGAAATACAAAGAAAACAGTGAGGGCCTGGCGGTTTCGCAAGTGTTGCCCATCCGAGATGATGACCTGAAAAAGGAAATCGACAAAAAGATTCGAAAGGACAATTTGCTCCACCAGGTCATTTTTCTATAACCTGAAGATTGCATATTTCATTCGAAGGGTGAGCTGAAGGCTGCCATTTGCTGCGTTATTAAAGTCTTATTACACCGGGGCTTCGCCTTTTTCTAAACCCTTAAAACGGAGAAAATGATTATGGGACCACTCAAAGGATTGAAAATTGTTGAATTCGGTGGAATCGGGCCGGGGCCGTTTTGTGCCCAGATGCTGGCTGACATGGGAGCGGAGATCATCCGGATCGAACGGAAAGGGGCGCCTGGCGCGGCGACGGCGGCCAAGTATAACATCTGGCATCGGAGCCGGCGGTCCATTGACCTTGACCTCAAAAAACCGGAGGGCATTGCGGCAGCCCTTCAATTGGTCGAAACCGCCGATGCCCTCATCGAAGGATTCCGCCCGGGTGTTATGGAACGGTTGGGGCTTGGGCCCGATGTATGCCTCGAACGAAATCCGGGATTGATTTACGGCCGCATGACCGGATGGGGGCAGGAGGGGCCACTGAAGCAGGCAGCCGGCCATGACATCAATTACCTGGCCATTTCGGGGGGATTGCACGCCATCGGACGAGCCGGGCAGCCACCGGTGCCGCCTTTGAATATCATTGGGGATCTGGGCGGCGGCGGGTTGATGCTGGCATACGGCATCATGTGCGCGGTGTTTGAGCGGCAGAACTCCGGCAAGGGGCAGGTGGTGGATGCAGCCATGGTGGATGGATGTGCCATGTTGATGGGTGCTTTTTACGGGTGGTTGTCGGCCGGTACGTGGAAGGATGAACGGGGCGCCAACCTGCTGGACACCGGCACGCATTTTTACGACACCTACGAGACAGCTGATGGTAAGTATATCTCCCTGGGATCCATCGAACCGCAATTCTACAAACTGCTGATGTCGCTGGCTGAAATAGATGATCCTGAATTCAAGGAACAGATGAACCCAAAACTTTGGCCGAAGCTGAAAGAAAAAATCGCTGCCGTGTTCAAGACCAAAACCCGTGATCAGTGGTGTGAAATTATGGAAGGGACCGATGTGTGTTTTGCCCCGGTTCTGTCTTTGAGTGAGGCTTCCAAGCATCCCCACAATGTGGAACGGAACACCTTTGTCGAGATCGAGGGTGTGGTACAGCCGGCCCCGGCGCCCCGTTTTTCGAGAACCAAGGCGGAGATCCAGGGACCGCCGCCGGTTCCGGGGGAGCACACTGAAGTGGCATTGCAGGACTGGGGATTCAGCCCCGAAGCGGTTGAAAACCTGAGAAAAGCGGGCGTCATCGATTGAGGTCTTAAGGTCTAAGGGGTCAAATCTTGATTTGTGACGATATTAACCGCTTGATCACAAATCAAGCTGCCCCCAATCTATTGACCCCAGTCTCCCACCCGTTACAAAGCATCGCATACGAAAGCCATGCCCCACAAGAATGATCCGAAAAGCAGTTCACCCAAGGGACTGATTATTCCCCAGCTGGATGACATCATCCAATCCATCCCCGTGGGTATATGGGTTACCGACGGTACAGGCGATGTTATCACGGTGAACAAGGCCTCCGAGAAATTATCCAATTTCAAGGCTTTGGATTTCATCGGGAAGAACGTCCAACAGTTGATCAAAGAAGGCTTCATGGACATATCCCCAACCATGAAGGTCCTTCAATCCCGAAAACCGGAAAATGCCTGGCAACGGGTTCAAAAGACCGGGAAATACCTGCTTGTCACGAGTACGCCTGTGTTTGATGACAACGGTGCGATTACCATGGTCGTGTCGACTGAA
>JAFDDL010000285.1 GCA_019310865.1 Deltaproteobacteria bacterium
TTGGTTTCTTTTTGGTTAAAATCGGTATCACGGTGTTCTACCTGACCGGCGCCAATATTGTTACGGGGGTTATTTTTCATCCGCAAACAGCCGTTGCTCAGGGGAAAGGTGACACGGATCCGGCGGCCGAAACAGCTCCGGTGGCTTCCAAGTCCGAGCCTGAGCCAAAGAAAAATCCTCGTCTTAAGGAGATTCAAGCCATAATGGATCAACTTGAGCAAAAGCGCAATCGGCTCAAAGAAGAGGCGGAGCAGATCAAAAGGGAACGAAACCGGCTGGAACTGTTGAAATCGGATATCGAGGAGCGACTCGAGAAGCTGGCGGTTGTCCAACAGAAAATTGATGAAGGGTTGGTGAAAAAGGCTGAAATGGCGGCCCAGGCCCAGCAGCAGAACAATGCCAAAGAGGCGGCCAAGATTAAACAGTTGGTGAAAGTCTATTCGAGCATGAATCCCAAAAAGGCTGCCGAGATTATCGACAAAATGAACATGAACGTGGTCCACCAGGTTTTTTCCAATATGAAGGGTGAGCAGATCGGTAAAATCCTGGCTTACGTGAACCGGGAACGGGCCGCTCAGATTACCGAGCGCCTGGCAGCCAAAGACACCCTATAGACATTACCGCAAAATCCATAGCCTGGTCCGGGTGGCCAGGCTATGATTTTTTCCTTTCCCACCCGTAAGCCGGCAATGCCGGAGTAGAAGTGCTGAGTGCTGAGTGCTCAGTGCTCAGTGAAGGTAAACGTCTCACATTTCAGAAAAACATCGGTACGAAAAAAGAAGGGGATTTCCTCTTTCAAATTCGGTAGAATTCCGCCACTCAGCACTCAGTACCCAGCACTTATTCGTTAAACCTTTCCACATGATACAATTAAATCGTGCCGTGAATAATCCGTTGAGCACTGAAAGCGGTTCCCGGAAGGTTTTGCCAGGGGGTAAAATTTTCCCCCTTGCCGCGGAACCATCAGGCAAAATCTGCTTTAAGAGACCGGATTTCCCCCTTATCAACTTTTTCCATAAAGGGTGTAACCAATAGAAAATATTATAAAATATATTTTCAATAACGGATTGGCACGTACCTTGCTCTACCATTGTTCGAATAAAAAAACGCCAGCAGCGAGGCACACATGATTTCTCCAATGCTCATCCAAAATATGTTTACCGGAACCGACCTGAATAATATTGCGCCATACGGGTCGGAATCTGCGGACAAGCGTTTTTCAGAAATTCTGGCCCGTCGCTCCTCATCAGAGGACGACAGCCCATCGAATCAGAATGCCGTACAGGGCCATGACGCTTTGGAAATGGCCCAAAAAGCCCTCATGGCAACGGGAATTCCTCTGGAGCAATGGATGGCCGATGAAGAGGCCCTGACAGCTTTCGGTCGTTTTTTAACCCGCGCCGGCTTTGATGCCAACGACGTACAGAGTTTGATCGACGACTTGAAATCAAATGCGCAGGGTAATAAAGGAGTTTCACTTGCCAACCTGTTTAATAAGGCTTCTCAGCTTGATTCACCGGATGAAACCGGGGCTGATGCACTCTACCTGGATATTAGCGCGTTACCCTATTTTGAAACGATTCTAAGCCGATTGGGTATGGCGTCCGGCGATATTCAAACCGCACTGGACCGGGCCAAGGTGGAAGGCCGGGGCATCGATTTGAAGGCGCTGGCCAATAGCCTGAAGTCTCAGTTGAACCCGGGTGAAACCAACCTGTCACCAACGGTTTCGACGGATAATCAGGCCATGTTGCAGCGGATCGGTTTGAATACAAACGCCCTTTTGGGCGCGTTGCCGGGAGACTTGGCAGCGGGTGATATAACCCTGGATCGATTTGCGGCCATGTTGGAGCAGCGCGTCGCTGCCTTTCAAAAACTTCAGAGCCTGCATTCGGGATCACCTTCAGGACAAAATACCACGGACCTGCTTGCCTTTATGAAACATGTCTCCACAAGTGATGGCGAGACGCCGGCCGACATGTTGCTGAAACGGTTTGAATCAAGCGGGCTTCGTATGGCGCTTGGTGATAGAGGCATCGCGCGCCCGCAGTTATCAGTGAATGGAAAAACGCCCGGCGCCAAAGTCAATCAGTCCAATTCCCCGGCCACACCCTTTGGAACAAACCTTTCTGAAATCGGAAAAAATTCAATCGGCGATGCCAATGTGAATCAGGATTTACCACATGGATTTTCACGGGACAACCTGTTGGGCCGAGGCCTTGAAAAGGGCCTTGCACCCGGAAAAATCAAGATTGAAAAACCGGATAATCCAGCCGGCCTGACTTTTGACGGCACAATCAAGGACGTGAAGTGGTCGACTGTGAATACGGCTGCCTCGGATGCATCCACAGGCAGAACCCTTCCGGGATATATGCTCAATCAGGTCAGCCGGTACCTTTTCCGAATGCGCATGAGCGGTCAGAGCGAACTGAGCTTTCAGATTAAACCGCCGCATTTGGGCCGTATGGGTTTGCGCATCGAACAGGGCGGTGATGGCATCAGGGTCAGCATTATTGTGGAGCAGGCCGCCGCCAAGGACATGCTCTTGAGCCAATCCAACGATTTGAAAACCGCCCTGGCGGATCAAGGCCTCCGGTTGGATAAGGTGGATGTTGAGACGCATGCCGATTTTGACCGATCCATGGCCCAGACTCGACGGGAGTTCAGTGAAAATGGTGGCAGAAAGCGGCCCGATCTGCTTTCCGCCGCCAAACGATCCGGTGCCTTGGCGGATGTCGCTCAAATTCCATCTCGCATGGCGATGGTGGATGGATTATTAAACCTGGTGGTTTGAGCAAATACCAAACCGATCAATGGGGTTGTAATATTATTTCAAGCGAACTGTGAAAGGAAGACCCATGAATGTCAATGCTGCAACCAGTGATATCAGCGCAATCAATTCGATTCTGGCCGGCCAGACCGAGCAGCCGGTAATAAAGGCGGATCCGCTGGGTCGGGAGGCCTTTTTAACCATGCTCGTTGCCCAGCTCAAGCACCAGGATCCTCTCAATCCAATGGATGGTACGGATTTCACCGCCCAGTTGGCCCAGTTTTCAACCCTGGAGCAGATGTTTGAGGTTAACGACAACCTGGAAGAGATGAAAGGCACGATGGGGCCGGATGGCAATGAGAACCTGCTCGATTACATCGGTAAAGAAGTGACGGTTGATAACAGCAAGGTGAACCTCATCGATGGCAATGCATCCGGCGGGTATTATACCCTCGAAGCGCTGTCCAGTGTCGTTGTGAACATTTTCGATGGCAATGGATTGCAGGTTGCCAGTATTATCGGGGGAACAAAGAATGCCGGAACCCATGCGGTTGAATGGAACGGGACCAACGATTACGGGGATATGATGCCGGACGGCTCTTATACTTACGAGGTGGTCGCCATTGATAACAATCTGGGATTTTTACCGGTCAGCACGGCCCTGACGGGCATTGTGAGCGGTGTGACCTATGAAATGGGTACGCCCTATCTTGTCGTGGGCGGTCAGTATGTCAATCCCGGTTCCGTTGTCAAGGTCAGCCAGCCCGGTTCCAGTGAGTCGGTGGGATTTTAAGCTCAAAGAGAAGACTAAATAGATTGATTCATAAAACAAAAACCAATTTGCACGTTCATAAAAACAGGGAGGTCATACCATGGGATTAACAAGTAGCCTATTTTCGGGAGTCAGCGGTCTGTCGGTTCTGGGAAACGCCATGACGGTCATCGGGGATAATATCGCCAACATCAATACGATTGGGTTTAAATCGAGCCGGGTATCGTTCCAGGATATCCTGAGCCAGAGCGTCGCCACCCAGTCCGGTACCGCCCAGGTGGGCCGTGGTACCGCCCTGGGGGACGTGACGGGAATTTTCGGACAGGGCTCTTTTGAATCGACGGAATCGCCCACGGACCTGGCCATTGGCGGGGAAGGATTTTTCATTGTTCGACACCCTGAAAACGAGAACAGTGAATATTACACGCGTGCCGGTGGCTTTGGGTTCGACAAGGACGGCAATTTTGTCAATTCAGCCGGTTATATCGTCAAGGGGCGACAACTGATTCGCGATAGCTTTGGCGAAGTACAGGATGTCGGAAATGTTGTGGATATCAAACTGGCCGAATTTACCTCCTCTCCGGAGGCGACCGACGCCATTACGATCATTGCCAACCTCGACGCTGCCGGGGAAAATCACAGTATTGGCTCCAATGCCCTTTCCGAGGCCTGGGACGGAGATCTGACAGCGGACATTCATATCGGCGATTCGGCCTACGAGTACCAGACAACGGTCAAGGTTTATGATTCCCTGGGAAGCACCCATGATATTACGCTGTATTTCGACAAGACCGATAACGCCCATGAGTACGAATTTATCGTAACCTGCAACCCGAACGAAGATAGACGAAATATTTTTACCGACCCCACCGATGCTGGCTATGGCCTGTTGGGCCGGGGTACGGTAAGCTTTACGCCCCATGGTGTCATCCGGGACATGACCTTTAATCGCTTTGTCGGAAACAGCGGTGGATTGACATTAGATAACAGCGGCGGCGGCGCCTGGCCCACCGATCCGGTGCTCACCGGCGCCTATTCCGGTTCTGCGGCATTGCCCGCCAACTATACCTTTACGCCCAGTGCTGGGGACGTGGGCACGGACGCCATAACCGTAACAGTGGGTGGTGATGGGGCCGGCACCTTCATCATTCCCCACGATTATGTTGCCGGTGATTATGTTCAGGGGCCTGACGGGATGACATTCCAGTTCAACGTTGGCGATACCCTGGCGGCCACCAATGTGTTCAATGTGGATATTACTGCCGGTGATCCTGACGATTTGACGGATCTCAATGCCTGGCCGGACATGAACGGCGTATTTTCCAACCAGCATTTTACCTTTACCCCGGATTTTCTGGGCGCCGCGGGCACCGGCATGTCGGTTGAGCTGAACCTGGGAACGGCATTCAATGGTGTCTCCTGGGTGCCTGATGCCTTGTCCACCAGTTATTTTTCGACGGCGTCCACAACCGTTTATCAAACCACCACCGGTTATGGCGCCGGTGACCTGCAGAGCCTTTCGGTGGATACCGACGGGGTGATCACCGGCCAGTACTCCAACGGTCAGGTCACGCCCCTGTTTCGTGTGCTTCTGGCGAAATTTCAAAATGTTCAGGGATTGTTCAAAGAGGGCGGCAGCCTCTTTCGGGCCACGCGAAACAGCGGGGAGAGACTTTACGGGAATCCGGGTACCAGCGGTCTGGGCTCCGTCGCCTCCAACTCCCTGGAGCAGTCCAATGTGGACATTGCCAACGAGTTCGTGAAAATGATTACAACCCAGCGGGGGTTCCAGGCAAACTCGAAAATCGTGACCACCGTTGACCAGATGCTGGCCGATACCATTAACATGAAACGATAGGTTCTAACACAATGTCATTAACTTTACGTTATAACCAATTAATTCAGAAGCGATGTAGTCGTATT
>JAFDDL010000009.1 GCA_019310865.1 Deltaproteobacteria bacterium
ATTTAAAAATGTCTATGTAGACACAGCCGCGACCCCCTATCTATATGACCCCGCAATCTATTCAGTGGCCACGCAAAGCCTGGGATCCAAAAAAATTCTGTTTGGCAGTGATTATCCGCTGATCGCGCCCGAACGCTATTTTCAGGAAATGAAAAAGGCCTCCCTAACGCCTGGGAACATTTCCAATATCTGCGGACGAAATGCCGGTATGTTGCTGAATTTAGTTTAACGCTTCTTAAGTATTATCCTGATTTGGCCGATAAGGCATCTTATGAACCCGTACACCTTATCCGCGAGGGAATTTTTTCTTTTCAGACGCCTTGAAACAGCTGGTGGCCAATGTACAAAGCGCTCTGAATCCCGAAGGATCCAATCTGGAATTAGCCAAGTCCGTTAAAACGGAGTGCTGCTGTGAAAATAATTGTAGGCGTTTCCGACATGAAAACCAGCAACGATCCGGATGTAACGCTCGCCACCGACTCTCTCGGCTCGTGTATCGGCATTGCAATCTTCGACCCATTTGTGAAGATCGGTGGAGTGCTCCATTACATGCTTCCGGAATCGAGTCTGGACGAGCAGAAGGCCCAAAATAATCCGTTCATGTTCGCCGACACCGGTATTCCCAATCTGTTTAAGGAGGTTTATAAACTCGGAGCGAAAAAACAACGGATGAAGGTCGTGGTTGTCGGCGGCGCTCAGGTTCTCGATCAAAAGGGCTTTTTCAACATTGGGAAACGAAACCACACGGCCGTTCGCAAAATTTTCTGTAAAAACAAGGTGATGACACAATACGAAGACGTCGGTGGGAATGTCAACCGAACCGTCCGCCTTGAAATCGCAACCGGAAATATCTCTATCACGGTATCGGGAAAGGGAGAGAAAACCGTATGAGTGCGATTAAAGCTTTAATTCAGGAAATCAAAAGATTAAAACCGGTTCCACAAATTGCCAATCAGGTAATGGACATTGTGGAAAATCCCAAAGCTTCCCTTTCGGACGTAGCAGATATTGTTTCCTATGATCCGATGATTACGGCAAACATCCTCAGAACCTGCAATTCAGCCTATTTCGGTTTGAGCCGAAAAGTCGATTCAGTCCACGAAGCCGTTGCATTGATCGGAATCGATCATATCGTCGACCTGGTCCTGATGAATTGCGTGGCGGAAAATTTGAAGGATAAGCAGGAAGGTTATGGGCTTGATGAGGGGGAGCTTTGGCGCTATTCCGT
Source organism: Deltaproteobacteria bacterium (assembly GCA_019310865.1). Next base: position 1,229 of record JAFDDL010000009.1, read on the forward strand.
TTCATCGGCAATAATCGCTCGGGAACTTGCGGAAAAAAGAGCGCTGGAAACCAAACAGCTGGTGTTCACGGCTGCCCTGCTCAAGGACATCGGTAAAGTGATCTTGAACCGGTTCGTAATCGATTCATTTGAGAAAATAAACAACTTGGTTGAAAACCGGAATCTGAGTTTCCGGGAGGCCGAAAAAAAGGTAATCGGTGTCGATCATGCTGAACTGGGTGGACTGGTGGCCTCCAATTGGAAATTCAGCCCCAAGATGGTGTATATCATCCAAAACCACCATCCATCGGACGAAAAAGCACGAACTGATCTGGAAACCGGTCTGGTATATCTTTCAGACATCGTTTGCATGATGATGGGCATTGGCGTCGGATCAGACGGTTTGGCATATCGGTTCTATGATCAGGTGATTCATGATTTGGGTTTTTCTGAAATAGATCTTCAAGAAATCATTGCGAATTTCAGTGAAAAAATGGCTGTGGTCGATGAATTGATCAAGTCCGTATGACGGTGACGTAAAGCGGATCGACATCGGCAAACCCGGCCTGAGCGCATTTTCCCTTCCCGCCATCCAGAAGCGATAGTCCCCGAAAGGCCGTTTAAAAAATGGTGTCTTGAACAATGGATTCAATACAACTACAATTATCCCCAATCAGTCCTGTCACGACAGTGCCGGGGCAATGGATCAAAATCCCGTGAAACACTCAGGGTTCGAGCAGGAAGACGAAACTTTAGCAAACGGACAGGCAGGGCAAACATGAAATCCCGAAAGTGGTTCGTCCACCCCATTTTGATCTTTACCCTGTCCATCTTGGCGCTTGGGGCATCGCTGTTTCTTTACATCTACTGGTACATCGAGGCCAGCGTTGGATTACGGGCCGCTGTCGAAAAGTTCAACCTGGATCGAGGCCAAGTGCTGGGGGTAGAGACATGGATGGTCATCATGGTCCTGTCGGTACTGGTGGGGGTCATCCTCATGGGGATTTTCGGCATTTTTGTCTACGGTCAGAAAACCCTTCAACTCTACCGTCTTCAAAACAACTTCATCAGCAACTTTACCCATGAACTCAAGACACCGGTAACCTCATTGAAACTGTTTCTGCAAACCATGTCAAAACACGATCTTTCCCGTGAGAATCAACTGAAATATATCCGGTTCATGATTACGGATGTCAATCGACTGTCAAATAATATCAATCGTATTCTGAACCTGGCCAAACTGGAAAGCAAGAGCTACCAGCATGAGTTCCTGCGCGCAGAACTGTTGGAGACCATGGCGGCGTTCATTCGAAACAACGAGCACATCTTTCAGGAAGGGCGGATCGTCATTCACCCCCCGCCGGAGAAGCTACCCAAGATTCGAATCGATATTCCGCTCTTCGAGATGCTGTTGATGAATCTATTGATCAATGCCATTAAATATAACACGTCGGATATGCCACAAATCGATATCCGTTTTGCACTCAATGGGCACAAAGAGCTGTTGGTCCGGTTCGAAGACAATGGGATCGGTATGGATAAAAAAGAAATTCGAAAAGTTTTCCGGAAATTCTATCAAGTAGGCAGGGCAAACGATATGACGGCAAAAGGAAGCGGGCTGGGTCTGCACTTGGTGCAGACAATTGCGCAGCTTCACAAGTGGAAAGTGGCCGCCGGCAGTGAGGGCAGGGGAAAAGGATCCGTATTTTCGTTGACCATGCCGGTCAAGGGAAAGTAGGATTCGACTAAAGCTCCCCCGGCCCCTAAAAGCCCGGGTTTTATAAGCTGATAAAAGAGTTCCGAATTGGGGGAGACGCCATGATGGACAATGGAAAGAAGCGAATCCTCGTTATTGAGGACGATGACCACATTGCAGAGGGGCTGATGCTGAACCTGTCCCTTCAGGGATACGAGGTAATCCGGGCTGCAGACGGTCCTTCGGGATTGCAGCAATGGAAACAGGGAACCCCGGACATGATCGTTCTGGATATCATGCTGCCGGGAATAGACGGTCTGTCGCTGCTGCGCTCCATCCGCCTGTCGGACGAACGACTGCCGATTCTCGTGCTCTCTGCCAAGGCCGCCTCCGATGATATCATAAAGGGCCTCTCTTACGGTGTGGATGACTATTTGGCCAAGCCCTTTAATCTGGAAGAGTTTCTGCTTCGGGTGGACCGGCTGCTGAAACGGGGAGACTGGACCAAACAGAACGCCACGATTGGGTTACCGGACGAAACGGTATATCAATTCGGCCTCAACCGGATCGATTTCAGTACCAATACGGCCGAAGGCCGCAAGGGTGAGATTCTGCTCACTGAACAGGAGATTAAACTGCTGAAGCTTTTCATGGCCAACCCGGGTAAACCGCTCACCAGAGATGAACTTCTGGAAGTGGGTTGGGGATATACCCGAAAGGTCACCACCCGGACTGTGGACAATTTCATTGTTCGCCTTCGGAAATATTTTGAAAAGGATCCGAAACAACCGAAATTTTTTAAGAGTATCCGCTCCGTTGGCTATGTCTTTGACCCAAATGGCGCGTTTCCCGACAAACCATAAACCGGAAATCACCAAATGAAATCGCCGACACCATCGACCCCTTCGCTCCTTACCGTATTGTAAAACTTTTGTAAAACGCTGTAATTGCCTTGTTTCTTACCATCGTTCCCCTTAAAATACCGCTATTCTTTTTAACGACAAATCAAAAATGAAATTGAACGAATACGGTGTGCCTTATGAATCTACCCGCTTTAAAAATTGGCAACCTGGTCTGCAAGCGCCCCATCATCCAGGGCGGAATGGGTGTGGGCATATCCATGTCCGGTCTCGCTTCGGCCGTGGCGAATGAAGGCGGCATCGGCGTTATCTCGGCAGCAATGCCGGGCATACATGAACCCGATATTTCGATCAACAGTGATGACGCCAATAACCGGGTACTCCGACAGGAAATCAGGAAAGCGCAGCGTATGACAAAAGGGGTGCTGGGCATGAATGTGATGGTTGCCCTGACCAATTATGCGGACATGGTGAAAACCGCCATCGAGGAAGGCATCGATGTCATATTTTCCGGTGCCGGTCTTCCCATGGACCTTCCGGGATTCCTCACTGACGATTCCAAAACTAAACTGGTTCCCATTGTCTCCTCGGGCCGGGCGGCCGGTCTGCTGTGCAAAAAATGGCTGGCAAAATACAACTATCTCCCCGATGCCTTTGTTGTGGAAGGGCCCAAGGCGGGCGGACATATCGGTTTCAAAACCGACCAAATCAACGATCCCGCATTTAACCTGGAAAAACTTGTGGGTGACGTCATCGAAACGGTCAAGGTCTTTGAGATCGCTGAAAACGCCGAGATTCCGGTCATTGCCGCCGGGGGCATTTATACCGGTCGCGACATTCACGATTTTCTCTGCATGGGGGCGGCCGGCGTGCAGATGGGCACCCGTTTTGTGGCCACCCACGAATGCGATGCCGATGAAGCCTTCAAGCAAATGTATGTGGCGTCAAAACCGGAAGACATGGTCATCATTAACAGCCCGGTGGGGCTTCCCGGCCGGGCCATTCGAAACCATTTTCTCGATGAAGTGAGCCGGGGCAACACCACCCCCTTCAAGTGTCCGTTTCACTGCATTAAAACCTGCAACAGCGAAAAGAGCCCCTATTGCATCGCCATCGCCCTGGGCAACGCCCGAAAAGGAAAATTCAAGTACGGATTTGCCTTTGCCGGGGAAAACGCCCACCGGATCGATCGGATCGTTTCCGTGAAAGCGTTGATGGATTCGCTGGTCATGGAATACGCCATGGTGGCGGCAAGACACGCCGCCTGACCATAGGGCTCGAATATCGCATTTTAGCGCCGGCGTTTCATGGTAAAAATCTGTTCGATAAAATTCTCACGAATCAGCGGATCATGGAATCTGCCATCCTCTTGCACGGGAATCAGGGGAAATCGATCCATGAACATGCGGGCGAAAATACCGCTGCCGGTTTTGACCGGCTGTCCCTTATCGTTGAACACCTTGACACGCGTCATTCCGCAGCTGGGTGAATTTTTCTTAAAAATGAAACCACATAGGTTCTCCCGCGCCAAGGCGGCAAGCCGCTTATGGGCCCACGTCTTCATTTTTTCGGTATAATCAATTCGGGTTTTGGTGGTCACCAACCGGGGATTATCCGGATCGCCCGCTAAGTGCATGGTCTCCCGGGGTATGCCCAAACCGCACTCCGACTCCGGGCAAACCGGAACGAAGGTCACATACCGGCCAAGGGTGTCGGTCAGAAAATGATCGCGGGCGTGCCCCCCATTGTAACGAACGTTGTTTCCCAGCAGGCAGGCACTGACACCGATTTTAATGGAATTTTCCATCATCACCACCGAGGTAAATTATTCATCGATCGGGAGCGGTAGACCCGAGCACGGCACGCCGGAAGAGATGGCGCGCCGCTTTAACAATGTAATATTGTAACCCTATATTTCCACGTTGTCGAAATAAATCTCACTTAAAGGATAAACAGGGTTGCATTTATGCGATTAAACATTGCATGAAGCGTTGCGATCTTGCACCCATCCTCGACCACACCCATTCAGCCAATCCCATATAACAATTTGTTTTTTCATTAAAAAATATGAAATTAACACCATTTGTCGGTTTGGCACGTCAAATGCATCTACCTGTTATGGATAATGCATTTAAAAATGAGAGGTGTCCCTATGTCAAACTTTGTAATTATTGGTGGCGTCGCCCTGGGGCCCAAGGTCGCCTGCCGGATTAAACGCATGGATCCGGCTGCCCATGTCACCGTTGTGGATAAAGATAAATACATATCCTACGGGGGCTGCGGCATCCCCTACTATGTCGGCGGAGACGTTCCCGAGCTGAGCAGTCTCTTTTCAACTTCAGCGGAAATCCTGCGTGATCCCCCCTTTTTTCATAATGCAAAAGGCGTGGACGTTCGGGTTGAAACAGAAGCCGTTTCCATCGACCGAAAAACCAAATCCGTCCGATTGAAAACACCGGACGGCACCCTCTCGGATCAGCCTTATGACACGCTGATTCTGGCCACCGGCGCCGTTCCCGTTATTCCACCCATTCCCGGAGCGAATTTGCCGGGCGTCACCGTGATTGCCACACCGCACCACGCCGAAAATATTAAGAAAAAAATCGCCGGCGGCGAGATTGAAAAGGCGGTCGTAATCGGTGGGGGGGCCATCGGCTTGGAGATGGCTGAGGCCCTGGGTGATCTGTGGGGGGTTGAAACCACATTGGTTGAAATGGCCGATCAGTTGTTACCGGGTGCGGTGGGACCGGACATGGCATTGCCGTTGAAAAAACACATGGAAGACAAGGGGATAAGCATTTGCCTGTCCGAGCAGGTCAACCGAATTCAGGGTAGCGCAGATACCGGGATATCTTTTGTGGAAACCACCAAGCGATGGATTCCCTGCGATCTGGTTGTCATTGCCGCCGGCGTTCGCCCCAACACGCATTTGGCGAAACAGGCCGGCCTGGAAATCGGCGAAACGGGCGGCATTCGGGTGGATAAGCATATGCGGACCAGCGATTTGAATATTTATGCCGGGGGCGATTGCGTGGAGATTTCCCATCTTGTTTCGGGTCAACCGGTTCACATGCCTCTGGGGTCACTGGCCAACCGCCAGGGACGGGTCATCGGAACCAATGCCGCCGGCGGCCGGGCAACTTTTCCGGGGACGGTGGGCACATTTTGCGTTAAGGCCTTCGACATGACGGTTGCCCGGGCCGGGTTGACGATTGGCCAGGCATCCGCGGCCGGTTTCGATGCTGTCAGTGCTGTGGTGTCCCAGGCAGACCGGGCGCATTTTTACCCCACTCAGCAGATGATGTGTATGAAACTCACGGCGGATCGCAACTCCCGGCAGATCTTGGGTGTAGAGGCCATCGGTGGCAACGGGGATGCCGTCAAAGCCCGAGTGGACGCTGTGGCCGCTCTCTTGCCCCATAAGATTACGGTGGATGTCATATCAAACCTGGAAGTTGCCTATGCACCACCCTTTGCCTCCGCCATGGATATCATCAACAGTGTTGCCAACGTTCTGGAAAACACCATTGAAGGCCGTCATCAGCCCGTGGATGCGGTGGATTTTTTGTCCGCTTTTCACAGCCATAATGCCCGCGTGCTGGATGTGAGAAGCAGGGTTCAGGCCGAACCATATCTCGAGAAATATGGCCGGCAATGGCAAAATATTCCCCAGGAAGAACTGCGAAATCGATTGGGAGAGGTGAAAAACGGAAACGCCATTTATCTTCTCTGCGGTGCCGGTCCCAGGTCCTACGAGGCCCAGCTCCTGCTAAGACAAAACGGCATTACCGACACCAAGAACATTCAAGGGGGCATGAAGATGCTTCAAATCAGTTCGTCGGAATTTTCATAACCGTGCTCATTCAGAAATCGGGGGTATCTCTCTTAGGGTTCGCTTGCCTGAGCGAGCCCTAAGGGTTCGCGCAAAAATTAATTCACAATTTTAGGTGCTGAGGCGCCCAGCTGGCAAGGCGCAAAAATTAAAGAATATCAGGATATTCTGTATTTTTGCAACGCCGCCAGATGGGATGGATCGGCACATAAAATGTGAAGTTATTTTTGCGCGAGCCCTAAGGGTGTTTATCATTGTGATTTGATCTTCTCCAGGGCGCTTTCCATCAAATCGCGAATTTCCGTCAATCGCCCCTCAGTCAGGGCCTCAAACCGAAGCACCAGGGCCGGCTGGGTATTGGAAGCCCGCACCAGTCCCCAGCCGTCATCGAATATGACCCGGGCCCCATCGATATCCACAACCTTGTACAGGCTGCGAAAATGCTCGGTTACCTTGGCCACGACATCAAATTTGCGATCATCCGGGCATTCCACCCGAATTTCAGGTGTCGAGAAGGTCTTTGGAACATCGCCCAACAGATCCGGAATGGTTTTATGCGTATCGGCAAGGATTTCAAGCAACCGGCAGGCGGCATAAGCCGCATCGTCATATCCGAAATACCGATCGCTGAAAAACATGTGGCCGCTCATCTCCCCGGCAAGCGCCGCGTTTTCTTCCTTCATTTTCTTTTTGATCAGGCTATGGCCGGTTTTATACATGATGGCGCGCCCGCCGTGTTTTTCGATATCGTCATACAGGGTCTGGGAGCATTTCACCTCGGCGATGAACGTGGCGCCGGGTTTTCGTGACAGAATTTCGCGAGAGAAAATGATCATCAGCTGATCGCCGAAAATCAGATTCCCCTGATGGTCCACCACGCCGATGCGATCTCCGTCTCCGTCAAACCCGATGCCCACATCGAGTTTCTTCTCCCGCACAAGCGAAACCAGGTCGTTCATGTTCTTGATAACCGTCGGGTCCGCCTCATGGTTGGGAAACCGGCCATCCATGTCGCAATAAAGATCGAACACCTCGCATCCAAGGGCTTTAAAGATCGGCAACACAATGGGGCCGGCGGTTCCGTTTCCGGCATCGACACCTACCCGTAGGGGTCTAGATAGAGAGATGTTGGTCGTGATGGTATCGATGTAATCCTGACGGACGTCGCATTGCGCCAGATGCCCCGTTCCGGTTACAAACTTCTTCTCATCGATGATGGTGCGAATCTGTTGAATTTGTTCTCCGAATACGGAATCGAGGCCGCGACATACCTTGAACCCGTTGTATTCGGGCGGATTATGGCTGGCCGTCACCATCACGTTCCCTTCTTTTTCCAGGTGACGAACGCTAAAATAGGAAATCGGGGTGGTGCAAACACCGATATCCGTTACCCGGCAACCGGTGGACATCAGGCCGTCGATGACCAGACCTGCGTAAGACGCCGAAGAAAGCCGGCAGTCTTGTCCCACGGTCAGCTCGGTGCAACCATGCCGGCGAAGATAGGTTCCGATGCCTTTCCCAATATCGACAACCCCCTGATCATCCATATCTTTTCCCACAAGACCTCTGATATCGTACTCTCTGAAAATCTCTGGATTTAACACGGATCACCTCCTGTTTAAAAAAATGAAATAATCAGCGCCAGTCCACCAATTGCCCAGCAATAGGGTGAAAAGACGGATAACCTGGCGGTTTTTACCATGTGAAGCAATATTTTTAATGAAAAATATCCAACCACTGCAGCGAAAGCGGTTCCGGCAAGAACAGAGCCGGCGGAAACCGAGCTTTTCTCGATGATGCCCGGCTCCAAGCTCATCACCAGGGCGCCGAGTATGGCCGGGATCACCAGTAAAAAAGAAAAGCGCCCGGCCAGCTCCCGATCCACACCGATGAGAACGGAAATGGCAATGGTGGAACCGGAGCGGGAAACGCCGGGTATGATGGCAAGCCCTTGAACCAGGCCGATTAAAAGCGCGTCCTTTAGACCGACCCGGTCCAGGGTCCGTCCTGCAGCCCGTTTGGTCCGCGTCAACCATAGCAGGCATCCGGTGACCATGAGCATCACCCCCACAAGCCGCGGACTGGCAAACAGTTGATCGGCAATCCCATGAAACAATACGCCCAGAATGCCGGTGGGAATGGTGCCGACAACGATCAGCAAAATCATCCGGACTTCCGGGTTCTCGCGCACCAGCGCCTTCGGGCCGCCGGCTGCTTTGATCAGGGCAGGCAGGCGAAACAATGTCGTGATCAATGCGGCAATTTCTCGATAAAATACAAACAAGATCGCCACCAGGGTGCCAACGTGAAGACAGATGTCAAAAAAAAGCTCCTGTTCCTGAAATCCAAACAGGTGCTGAAACAACACCAGATGACCGGAGCTGCTCACCGGTAAAAACTCAGTCAGCCCTTGTATAATTCCCAACAGCACTGCATACAGCGGTTCCAATTCAGTCTCCTTCCAGTCCGTATCATCCGTTCAACCCGCGGTGTGCCCGTCTATTCTACAAAAATCGTTTCCCCTGTCTTGGAAAGATCATAGCCTCCCAGTGCCTTGACACGCTTTTGAAAAGAATCGCTTGAGATCGTATTCAGCAGCATGCCGATGGGTTCGGTATCCATATATATCCGGGGGATCACCAGATCATACTGTTCGGTCACCACCGGGATGAAATCGAGCCCCAATGCCTTGGCAGCGGCAAAAATTCCGAGCCCCGCATCCACTGATTGACTCAGCACCGCCACCGCCACCGACATGTGGGTATACTCCTCATTGGTATATCCATGGATATCATCTGGATCAACACCAAGCTCCGAGAGTTTGAAATCGAGCAGAATTCGAGTTCCCGAGCCGGACTGGCGGTTGACAAACCGAACATCCGGCCGGCCGAGGTCTTCAATTCCGCGAATATTCTTTGGATTGCCCTTTAAAACAATCAGCCCCTGATCCCTTTGCAGCAACGTAACGAGCGCTACCGGCGTATCCTTCAAAACCTTTTTCACATAGGAAATATTATATGAGCCGTCGGTTTCATCCAAAAGATGCGCACCGGCTATATGGCAACCCTTCTTTTTGATGGCCATCAGGCCGCCGATACTTCCCACATGGCTCGATGACAGGTTGATCCGCCCTTGATGCCCGGCGCGCAACTCATCGGCAAGTACATCCAATGCGTTGTCATGGCTCCCCACTGCAACGATGGTGTTTGCAATCCGGGATTCCGGCCGGATCAATTCAGCCGCGACCGGCTGCCGAGCGCTCAAGCCCTCCACATGGGCCGGAATTCGAATGATGCCGTCGGCTTCGGTAATGGAGGTGATGGTGCCGGCCCCCCTGGGAAGCGGTGTGGCCACCATCGTCTGTGCGACCTGTCCCAGCTTGACCCGCACGAATTCCTCCACCCCCAGCTTGGAGGCAATCTTGCGGGTCGGCGTCACGTCAATTGTGGGTCGTTTAGATTCCGGTTGCCCCAGCATGCAACAGATCAGCGGCGCAACAAACTGCTCAAAGGCCAAAATGGCTGATACCGGATACCCGGGAATGCCCACCACCGGCTTATTATTTATTTCACCCAGAATGACCGGTTTTCCCGGCATCATGGTGACCCCGTGGACCCAGATGGTGCCCAATTCTTCGATGACATGTCGGGCAAAATCCTCCGATCCGGCCGACGAGCCGCCCAGGATCAGAACAATTTCGGCATCGCTGTCAACGGCCGATATCACTGTTGACCGAATAAGATCCACATCGTCGGTGAGGGTTTCCGCCCGCTCAAAGCACCCGCCAATGGCCTCGGCCATTTTTCCCAATACGTAAGCATTGGTCTCAATTACCTCTCCGGGCTTTAAATCCCGAAGGGAAAGCGTCCGCCAGTCCACCAACTCGCTACCGGTGGGAATAATGCTCACCAGGGGCGGAATCCGTACCGGCACTCGAAACAGACCGCCGGTTAACAACGCCCCCACACAGTAAGGGGTTACCAGGTGGTTCTGGGGAAACAGAAGCTCCGTGGCCACCATGTCTTCACCCATTTTGCGAACATGCTGCCAGGGATAGGCGGGCGCCTCGACGGTTATTTTTTCATCATCGGAAGCCTGGATGTTTTCAATCATGATCACCGCATCACAGGACTCGGGCAGAATATGCCCGGTATTCACATAAACCGCCCCATTACCGATGGTGAGCGTTTTGGGCGTTTGTTCACTGGCGCCGAAGGTGTCGGCCGCCTTTACGGCAACACCATCCATGGCCGCAGCGTGGTATCCGGGAGCGGAGATGGCCGCCGCCAAGGACTCTGCCAGCACCCGGCCAACTGCGTCCGGTGTCGATACCGTTTCGGTTTTTTGATAGGTGCGTTGGGAAAACCGATCAAAAAATATTTTCCTGGCCTCAGCCAGGGATTTCATCTTCAGATAGACATTTCGTTTATGTTTCATGGGGGGTCCTGTTTCTATAACAATCTCACCATAACCCGCTCAGCCTGATCAAATCCCTCGGTATTCATATCGCACGCCACCAGACCATCGGCCTGCACCATGGTATGAAGAAGGCCGGATTTGCCCAGGATCGGTTCGGCCCAGTATTCCCCTTCCTTCTCGACGAGTTGGACACGGATGAAATCGATCCGGCCCTGGGCCGACGGGACATTTCTTGTCATGCGAGCCGGTATGGACCAGGTTCTTTTCTGCGTCAGGCCATTGAGCCGGTCCAGAAATGTTCGCACCACGGCATCAAAGACAACCATGGCGGATGTTACATGTCCCGGAAGCCCCCAAATGGGCTTTCCCTGGGCCTTGGCCAGTATGGCGGGCTTACCCGGACTGATGGGAATACCATGTACAAGAATCTGCGATTGCGCAAGCCCGCTGAGCGCTTCGATGGTATAATCCCGTGCACCCACGGAACTGCCACCGGATATGAGAAGCATATCGCATTGCTCATGCGCCTTTCGGCAGACGTCACTTAAGGCGCTTAGATCGTCGGGCACAATGCCGTAGTGAACGGGCCGACCGCCGGCAGCGGACACCTGGGCCGAAAGAGAATAGGAATTGACATCCCGAATTTTTCCATATTGCGGGGTCTCGGAAATGGGCACCACCTCATCTCCCGTTGAAATAATGCCGACAGTCGCTTTTTGAAAGACCGGTACCGACTCATGGCCGAATGCCGCCAGCAGGCCGATTTCCTGGGAGCGCAGAACCTGCCCACCAGTAAGCAGCGGCGCATCGGTCTTGAAATCCTCTCCCACCTGAACGACATGTTGTCCCGGGGCCACACTCTTGTAAACTTCAATGGTGGTTTCATCCACGGCCTCGGTCTGCTCGATCATCACCACGCTGTCGGTCCCCGGCGGCAGGGCACCGCCCGTCCATATGCGCGCCGCCTGACCCGGCCGGGTATTAAACTCCGGCCGTTGTCCCATGACAACGCTGCCCGATAGGGTTAAATAAGCTGGATTTGCCTCGGAGGCGCCAAAGGTTGACGCGGCCTGAACCGCATACCCATCCATGGTGGATCGAATGAAATCCGGCAGATTCTCGCACGCAAACACCGTTTCGGCCAGAATGCGCCCATGGGCGCCCAACACCGGAAGCCGCTCGGAACCCATCTGCGCGAAGGTTTTCGCATATGAAAAAACCGTATCAAGATCCGTTACATTAAAGAATGGTTTCATAGAACTTTGTCTTTTGTCACCGCTGCGGTTTTGACAATTGACTTTCCAAACCAGCTGTCTGCTCTACAGCAAGCACAAAAGCGATACCGGTGCCGGGTTCGTTAAACCGGCCGGCCTCTTTAATGGCGGACAGGACCAGCTCAACTATTTCATCATCCACCAGAAAAATAACCATATCCGTGCGAATATCCAGGCTAAGGCCGAAAAATGTGTTTGCCTCATGAATACCTGTACCCGAAGCGGCTATGATTGTCGCTCCTGTAGCGCCTACCTTTTTTGCCGAATTGACGACCCTGTCGGTCAAGTCCGGCTTAACCATTGCAATGATGGATTTATAAGCCATTGCGCACCCTCACTTTTCGCCCGATTCCTTCCATATTGAAGCGTTGCTCTTATGACCAGGCTTTGCTTTTTTGTGTTTTACGGTCTCTCCGTCGCACGATCCACTGAGTCAATTGGGCGTAACCCAAAACGCTGATGATTGGAAATAGACTGGCAAACGCGATGAGCCCAAATCCATCTATAACCGGACTTCGGCCCGGAACGTTGGATGCCAGCCCCAAACCAAGGGCTGCAACCAAGGGAACGGTGACCGTAGATGTCGTCACGCCACCGGAATCATAAGCCAATGGGATAATCATCCGGGGCGCGAACACGGTTTGAATGATCACCACTACATATCCAGCCAGAATATAAAGATAAAGCGGTGTCCCTGTGACGATTCGAAACGTACCCAATGTTATACCGATGGCAACCCCGATAGCAACCGCGATACGCAGCCCCCATGATGAGACCGCTTTGTGCGAGGCTTCATGTGCTTTATGGGCCACAGCGATGAGGGAAGGCTCTGCTATCGTGGTGGAAAAACCCACCAAAAAGGTAAAAAGATAGACCCATCCATAGGCTGTCCAGGTTACCTTACCACCGTTCTGGGCACCCTCAACCAGCTGAAGCGCCATGGTTCTGCCAAGTGGAAAAAGGGCCAAATCCAACCCACCCAGAAAGCAGGTCATGCCTACCAGGACTGCGCCGAAACCAAAAAATATTCTGCCTGGCCGAGGGATTGGTCTTTTAAGCACAAGGGTTTGAAATAATACCAGCAGCCCGAGAACCGGCAGCACGTCTTTGGCTGTGGCCAGCAGCAGCTTTATCGGATCAAAAAGAATTTCCACGTTTCACCTAATTTACGATCAATCCGAAAAGCATCACAAAAATCATGGGGGTAAGGGACGCCAAAGCGATGAGGCCAAAACCGTCCGTCAAGGGGTCTCTGCCGCGTATCGTGCGTGCAAGCCCCACACCCAAAGCCGTAACGAGTGGCACGGTAACAGTTGAGGTGGTGACTCCGCCCAAATCATAAGCCAATCCTATGATCTCCTTCGGTGCGAACAAGGTCATGAGCATAACCAGTATGTAACCACCAACGATTAAGACCGGCAGGGACCAACCGCGCAGGATTCGCAATACCCCAAGAACAATTGCAGCACCAACGGACAATGCCACGGTCAAACGGACCCCCAGAGCATAACGGTCTATTGAAGCAGAGACATTTTCAATAAGTCCTGCTTCTGCTACGGCTTTGGCCCCCTCGCGCGTTATGGCTATAAGGGCCGGCTCGGCAACCGTTGTCCCCGCCCCTAAAGCAAAAGCGAAGAGCAGCAGCCAGAAAAGGCTTCCTTTACGCGCAAAGTCTTCTGCCATGGTTTCGCCGAGGGGAAATAGACCGATATCCAAACCGACGACAAAAAGGGCTAAGCCAATAATGACCAATCCCAATCCAGTTAAAATGGATAAAAGCTCTGGGAAGGGTTGGCGCAAAACCAGGACCTGAAACAAAGCGATGACCGTGATGATAGGTGCCAAGTCACGGGATGCCCCAAGAAGCGCTCGCCCCAAAGCTGCACTGAATGTGGTTAGGATTGCAAAACGTCCCGTATAAGGCGCTACGGGTTTGCCGTCGCTCTTAATCCCATTGTTTACCATGCGTTATTACTTGGATTCAATGATCACCCGACCACGAGAAGTAAAAGAAATGCCTTGCCCAAATTGCGTACCAATCATAATTGATTCAACAATCGGCGGATTGACAAATTTGTCGGAATCCCATTCAACTATAAAATTGGCACCGGATCCGCCGGTTTTATCTCTTTGCGGTATGATATAGCGTATTGATTCTAATGGGTTTAGAGTTATTGACTTATCCAAATGTTTTTTCAAAAGTTTCCCCTGCGTTTCGTAATAATCTGCAGTTTTGATTTTAATGTGATGTTTTGGATCAATGTTTCTGATACTTAACGTTACCGTCAATAAAAAGGGCCGTTCACGGTCACCACTGTAAATATGTGAATAGGCAGGCACATAAATAGTCTGCCCGTCAGACAATCCGATTTCCCCATCAGCGAGCAATGACAGAGGTGCAAAAAACCAAACGGATAATAGAAGAAGCAAACAAACAAAAGGATTACTCTTTTTCATGATTCTCCACTGCATTTAAACGTATCATTATGGTTTTTGGCAAAACTGCGCCCAATTTATCATATTAATCTGAATTTTCAACTGATTTTTAATGCAGCGTTTTTTTGTTCCAGATACGCATCCATCTCTGCCGGCGTGTATGGAATCAGTGAAATTTGACATAGCCTGATCAATTTTCTATATTTCTTCTGTCCGTGATCGGTTTTGGCAGGTGAAAATACGGATAGCGACAATGGAAATACAGGTTTCGTGCTATGCCGGCCACCGGGGAAAAGAGACGTTCAGCATGAGACCAACAAATTATAAGAATGAGGCAAAGTATGGATCTATATATTTCAGGATCGCTGGCTTATGACCGTATCATGGATTTTCCAGGTAAATTTTCTGATCATATCATCCCGGATAAAATTCATGTGTTAAACGTCTGCTTTACCCTCAACGGGCTGACGGAAAATTTCGGCGGCACGGCCGGAAATATCGGCTACAGCCTGGGATTGCTGGACGAAAAACCGATTATTATCGCATCCGCTGGACAGGACTTTGATCGATATGAGCAGTGGATCAAGGAAAACAATCTGTCAATGGCCGGGATTCGGAAAATCACCGATGAATTTACCGCCGGTGCCTATATTACCACTGACATGTCCGACAACCAGATCACCGCATTCAATCCAGGAGCCATGACGCACCCATCCTTGTATCGCTTCGATGGCGCTGATAACGACAACGCCCTTGCCATTATCTCACCGGGATGCGTGGACGATATGGTCGCCTACAGCCAGGAATTCAAAAAAAGAAACATACCCTATATCTTTGATCCCGGCCAGCAGATCAATGTGCTCACCGGCCAACAGCTGGTTGAGATGATTACCGGTTCTACCATCCTGATTTCCAATGATTATGAACTTGCACAAATCCAATCCGTCACCGGGCTTTCCGATGGGGATATTTTGGCACGCACCCCGACTGTGATTACCACTCTTGGCGAAAAGGGATCTGTGATTCGAACCGAAAACGAGGAAACCGCCATTCCCATTGCTCGGGCGGACCGGGTGGTGGATCCCACCGGAGCCGGTGATGCCTACCGCGCGGGCCTGATCAAGGGCATCGCCATGGGGAAAACGCTACCCGTATCAGCAAAAATCGGCGCAACCTGCGCCAGCTACGCCGTTGCATGCCAGGGAACCCAGGTGCATCGGTTTACAATGGAAGCGTTCTGGGATCGGTATCGGAAAAGTTTTACTCACATCGAATAGATTTGAAAGGTCATCCGGATAAAGCGTTAGGGCACTATCGTTCGCCGGTCATATGGCAAGGCCGCGCAAGAATGCATGCCATTCGCGTTCAATGGTTTTCAGGTTCTTCTTACCCATCACCCGTTTAAGGGTTTCCACACCCGTCGAATCCGTATCGTGATTATCCCGCAGGGAGCGGTAAAAGGCCCGCAGTACATGGCGCTCCTGAAGATAATAGCATAGATAGCGCACCTGAGCGTCCCAAAGGTCTGTCTCATCCGAAACTTTTTCCCGGGTCAACAGGCGTTTCAAGGAGATCAATTGCCCCTTTCGCATGGCATCTTGAAGCCGGCGCAATCTGAAGTTGACCAATCCCACCATTCGACCGTCAATTTCGGCACTTTGTTCATACAGCTCGGCAAGGCCCTCTTCCAGCCAATCCGGAATTCGGGGAAAATCTGCCTGCAAATACCCATGCACCAATTCATGCACGAGGGACCCGGAGCCGCTTGAGGCATCCACCATTATCTTAGTCGGTGTCATCACCGCCGTGGCGCCGTGGAGCGATTGGCCGATCCACTTATTCGAATAAAAATCATAAGACCGCCGATGGCGAAAGAGATAAATGGTTTTATCCGCCACGGGCGGGGCCGTTCGGCAATAATCGCGCATCATGTGACCGTCCAGCCAGGATATGGTGTAGGCAATGTAAGTGTCGGTGATGTACCTGGGAAGCTCACTGACCACCGCAAATCGCCCTGCGCCGGCCAGCATAAAGGTGGGTGGCAGCAGTTCTTGCAGCGCTTTTTTCAGCTTTTTTATTCGATCCGACTCCCGGAAACCCACCGATTGATTTTCCCGGGGTTCAAGATCATAGTCGGCAGATCGAACAATGTTACTCTCGGCATCATATTCATACCAACGACCGGTTTGTTCGCCGTTCGCAAACCTTCCTTTAAAACGAACCCAGCCGTTGGCGTCAAATTGGGTCCAGTCCCCATGACGCTTGCCGTTTCTGAAATGTCCAATGGTTCGCTGTTGCCCACCCTGCCAAGCCTCCCAACTACCATCCTTCAGGCCGTTTTTAAATGTTCCCCGCCACCACAGCATACCGCTTGCCGTATGACTTTCCCAGGCTCCGTTTTTTTCACCGTATTCAAAATGGCCGCTCACATAAGTTGTTCCATCCGGATAATACCAGATCCAATCCCCATGGGGCAGACCGTTTGCATAGCCCCCGGATTCCTGGACCGAACCGTCCGCGTAGAATCGCTCCCATCGCCCATTCAGCAGTCCTACCCGGTATTCACAGGTAACCCATATCGGACCTTCGGAATAGTAAAATTTCCATGGGCCCGAGCGCTGATCGCTTTCCAGGTTCCCGGATACTTTCGGTGTTCCGGCACCGGTGGTACACCCGGCAACGCCGAAGCCCATCACCAGGCAAGCTACCGCCAGCAGCCTCACCCATGGTTTCACAATCAATAAAAATCGGTGTTTCATGGCAATTTGTTTTCGCCCTGGACCGTTTGGTACATGATCCGTCCCAATCGCTCCACGGCGGTATCCCATTGTTTGGCTAATTCAAATCGAGCAATGGACAATTCCAGAATATTGCCCAGAGCGTTCCTGGAAAGATCATCTGCGGCTATCAAATTCGCCTGGTTGTCCAATTTCAATTCGGATTGGTGAATTTGATCCATTACCCGGTCAACCGGACTGCCGGCGTCCAACGATTCTCGTAAAGATCGGATATGGCGAATCTGCTTCGCCCGCCGCCTGTGAAGCACATCCCAGTCGCTTTGGGCCGCGCGATCGTTTTGCCAGATAGCCCGCTGGAGCGCCTCATCCAAAGCCGTCTTCAACGGGTATCGGATCGTTTCCACGGTCCCGTCATTTGTCTCAATGGTGTGAGCCTCCAGGGTCAGAAAGTTCAGATCCGGCAGCTGGCGGAAATAATACGTGAATACCGGCAGATTATCCGTCATCAACCGGTGAAGGGTCAACAATTGCTGGACATATCGATCAACCGCCACCGGGCGGGCTGAAAACTGGGCTGTTGTGGACGGCGTGTCCTTTGAATAGTTCAGACACAAGGCCGGCAATACGATATTGACGGATTGCCCCGGTGCGATTTTAAAGGCATACGCATAGTCGACTGTTGATGAGATCGGACGAAATCCGGCCTCCAGATACGGCTCGATATTCTTGAGCTCCTTTGACTGTGTGCATCCGAAAAGCCCGCAGGCAAGGGAAAGGAACACCACCGGTATAATCCGTTTAAAGGTCCCCATCAGCGCACCCCCATGTTTTGAACCTGAACCGATCTGGCCTTGAACTGAATACCAACGGGCACCCCGATCAACTGCCAGTGAACCTTGTCCCGGTTGGTGATTTTCAATTTGATGGATGAGCGATCACCGGTTCCCACCACGGCGACCTTTATGTGACCGTCATCAATGGCCTTACGAATATCCGTGGGAATCAATGCGGTGTCAGGTGGCGGGGGTTGCGGCAGATCGTCGAT
>JAFDDL010000286.1 GCA_019310865.1 Deltaproteobacteria bacterium
ATATAGTCCCGGCAGTTATGGGCCATCTCCAACAGACCCTGAAGGGTCGATTCGTCCTGCCAGGGATGCAGATCGGCCATCTGCGGCATGGCGCAGAGCCGTTCATGGATTTTGGGATTGTATTTCATGGTGCAGGTCCCGGATCCGATATCATTGGCGATGTTGGCCCCTTGGATCATCTGGGAAAGGCGCGTAAAATGGCGCACCACCGCAGGTTGTGACAACTCGGGCAGATCCGGCGCCGTATCGCGCTGCATCTGGGGCGGCAGGATACCATCGATGGCGCCCACGGCCGCTTTAACTTCCGGTTCTGCAGTCGGTGGTACAATGCCCCGGTGACCCGGTGTGCTTAGCTCGTCGATGAGGGGTTCGTCCCAGACTTTTGCATGGTATTTTCTCAATTTAATGTCTTTGCTCATGCGATCACCTCCTTGATGGCAGCGGCCAGGCGCTGAATATCGGTTGCGCGGTGGATTTCGGTCACACAATAAAGGGCGCTTTGCCCCAATTCCGGAAAATCCCCGGACAGGTCCTTTCCGCCGAAAATTTGATGATCTAAAAGGGCCTTGTTGATGTCGGCCACCGATTTTCCGGTATCGTCAAAGTTGACCACAAACTCGTTGAAATGCGGGGCCGAAAGGTGCATTTTGACCCCTGGGATCCCGGCGAGTTTCTGCTTGGCGTAGTGGGCCTTTTGAACGATGGTCTCACCGATTTCGGCCATGCCGCGCGGGCCCATGAGCGATAGATAAATGGTGTTGGAAACCGCCAGCAGGGCCGTATTGGTGCCCGTGTACTCCTTGGCGTGCTCCCGGGCCATGTAAGAAAGCCTTTCGGGCAGGCCGAAATGATGAAATCCAAAACCCGCTTCATCTCCGGCCAGATCCAACAGGGTGATGATCATACCGGGCAGCTCGTTATAGTGGTCCGGGTTGTCATTCACTGCTACAAACCCGGTGGCCCCGCCGCCGGCGTTCATGTGAACGCCCAAAGGCTGGGTATTGCCGCAGACGATGTCCGCCCCATAATCACCGGGAGATTTTAAAACGCCCAGGGAAATGGCGTTTACGCTGATGACCAGCAGCGCGCCCTTTTCATGGGCCAGCTTTCCAATTTCTTCGGCCTGGGATTCGATAACACCCAGATAGGACGGATTTTCGATATACACCGCAGCGGTCTCATCGGACAGCTTGGCCTTGAGATCTTCAAGATCCATGAGTCCCGTATCCGAACCAAAATGGACCTTCTCGATGCTCTGGACTTCTGAATCCTTGCAGTAATTTTGCATATGCCCCAATTGCCGGGGGTTGATACTGGCCGGGATCAGAACCTGGGATCTTCCCGTGATCCGGGCGGCAATTCGCACGGCGGTGCTGCCGGACTGAGCGCTGTCGTAAGCCGGAAATCCGGTCACCTCCATGCCCACCAGCTGGGTAATGAGGCTCTGGTACTCAAATATTGTCTGGCCCTTTCCCAGGTCCTCATGGGGGCCGCCGGCATAGGCGGTAAGGAATTCGTCCCGGGCCGGGATACTGTCGCAGGGCGCCGGCACATGGTGCTGGTAGCAGCCGGCACCCAGAAAGTTTAAAAACTCAGTGCAGGTTTTGTTTTTTCCCAGAAGCTCGGTGACATGCCGCTCCAAATCATACTCGGATAAAAAAGGTTCGGGTACGTTGAGCCGTTTGCGATAGCGCAGCGCCTCGGGAATGTCGATATACAGTTCTTCCGTATCCTGTATCCCCACCGCTTCCTTCATCGTTTTCTTGAT
Source organism: Deltaproteobacteria bacterium (assembly GCA_019310865.1). The sequence goes on from JAFDDL010000286.1 coordinate 1,769, forward strand.
TTCCGGAACGGAATTGGGAATATAGGGGTAAACAACGCTTTTTTCTTGTGCCATCCCAAATTCTCCTTTCAGTTAGATGTAATTTCGTGATAAAGTGAATTCCATTTGAATACTTATGTCATTCCCACATTTAACAGCAAATTGCATCACCCTGATGGGGTGATTTTGCTGGGTGAGCCGGAACCGGGCTAAAGGGCACCGGGCGGAAGGTCGGGTGTTCGGTAATTCTTCGGCAGACATATCACAAATTCTTCGGTGGTAAAAGCCTTTCCTTCCTTGCGCAGAGATATAGCCTTGCACAACGCCCGGTGCCGTTTTCGACTCAGGGGTTGTATCAATTCGCCCATATCGGTGTTGTGCGAAAATTTTAATCCGCCGAGATAAGCGAAGACATCGAGTTGAACGTTTTGAAATTTGTGAATAAGGATTAGATGTGATAGCCAATAAGCTTTGGGAATTCCAACGTGGCAAAGACGGTTTTAATGGGGACAGATACAATGAGAGCTGATCATGAGAAGCGTGCACGACGTGTATCACTTGGAACCCATATCGGCTATGGGGTCGCCGGAATTGGTGAAAACACGGCCTACAACATATACTATCTGTATTTTATTTTTTTTCTGACCACCGTCTCCGGCATCAATCCGGCGGTAGCCGGCACCATCGCCTTCATCGCCGTACTGTGGGATGCGTTTACAGATCCGGCTGTGGGTTACATTTCCGACCATTTGCGCTCAAAGCACGGCAGGCGGCGGCCCTTTATGGTGGTCTTCATCATCCCGTTCGGTATTGTCATTGGTCTTCTGTTTACCAATGCTACCTTTTTGGCCGGATGGGCGAAAATTGCTTATTATCTGGTCATCAATATTTTGTTCTGGGTGTTTTTTACATCCGTCGACATCCCATACGTGTCCCTGGGAGCGGAAATCACCACCGATTTTGCTGAACGATCTAAACTCAGGACCATCGCCAATATTTTCATGAACATCGGCTCACTGCTTGCCTTTGCCACGACCATGATCGTCGTTGAGTTTTTTACCAACCTGTGGGGTTCTAAAGATGCCGGGTGGAGCAGCATGGCCGTAATCTTTGCCCTGATAACGGTGATTACGTATCTATTGAGTTGGAAGTTCACCAAGGGAAAAGAGGCGCCGGTTGATACGCGTGCCGCCCGGCAGCCATTTAACCTGATTAAGTTATTAAAAGAATACGTAGATGTTATAAAAAACCGGCCTGTGGTCTATATTGTTGCGTTCACCCTACTCATCTGTGGTGGCACCAGCGGAATGGCCGCAAGTTCCCTGGCATTTTACGGCGCCTATAATCTGGGATTGGATGAAATGGGCATATCCAAAATATTCCTATGTTATTCGGTGGGCGTCCTGGTGCTATCGATAATGGTCGGATTCGTCGGCACCAAATTTTCAAGCACCCTGGGCAAGGGAAAAACCCTGGGCTGTGCAACGCTGATTGCCGGCGTGGGCCTGATATTCACCTATTTTTTGGACACATCCCTGGCAATTGGATATGCGGTTAGTCTGCTGCATGCCTTGGGACAAGCGGGGTACTGGGTTTTCAATTATGCCATGGCCTATGACTGCGCAGTGGCAGACGAACATAAATACGGGAAAAAAAGAGAAGGGACGGTGGTGGCTGTCATCAGCTTCTTCTATAAGCTTGCCACAGCCGTGGGTATGTGGTTAACCGGCATCATCCTACAGTATGCCGGTTTTAACGCCGAGGCAGTCGTGCAAACCCCAAATGCATTGCATGGTATTCAAATGTCCGCCATTTTTCTGCCCGGTATCGCCATATTCCTATGTTCGCTTTTGGCCTTTAAATACCCCCTGACCCAGGCAAAATTCGATGAATTACAAAAAGCCATTGCCCAGCGAAAAGCAGGCGCATAATTGCCGCCGACTTTTATTCGGGCTGGATTTGTGGTAAGAGGCCTTTGAAATAAAAAATGTATGCAGGGTAAATCATATGATTGAGGTTGACCACCTGACCAAACTGTTTGACCGGAAAATCGCTGTGGACGATGTTTCCTTTACCGTCCAGCGCGGTGAGGTACTGGGATTTCTGGGCCCCAACGGCGCCGGCAAATCCACCACCATGCGTATGATCACCGGATTTTTGCCACCCTCTTCGGGGACAGCCCGAATCGGCGGCGCGGATATATTGACCTCACCGCTGCAAGCCCGTGAAAAGTTCGGCTATCTACCGGAAAATGCCCCCACCTATCAGGAAATGACGGTTATGGGTTTTCTGGATTTCATTGCCGACATCCGCGGTCTTTCCGGAAAACATAAAACCGAGCAGATTGAAAAGACAATAGCGCGCTGCCATTTAGCAGAAGTGCGCCACCAGATGGTTGGCACGCTTTCCAAGGGTTACAATCAGCGGGTTTGCTTTGCCCAGTGTATCTTACATGATCCGGCTTATTTGATCATGGACGAGCCTACCGATGGCCTCGATCCCAATCAGAAACATGAAGTTCGAAATATGATTCGGGAAATGGCGCGGGACAAGGCCGTTATTTTATCCACCCATAATCTGGAAGAGGCAGATGCTGTTTGCACCCGTGTCATTATCATCGCCGATGGCAAAATTCGGGCGGATGACACGCCGACAGGGCTTAAAACCCGATCCAGTGTGCATGGGGCGGTTCGCTTCAGCATCGAATCATCGAAAAAGGCTGCTATGCTGGAAGGTTGTCGATCGATTGCCAATGTCGCCTCGGTCGAACTGCTCAGTGAAACGGGTCCGGAATTATCGATTCGGGTGTTTCCGCAGGACAAATCCATATCGCTGGCACAGGACATCATTCGATATTTCAAAAAACACGACACACCTGTAAAAAACTTGTTTGTGGAAGCGGGCCGGTTGGAGGAAGTCTTTCGAGACATTACATTGTCACATGCATAATGGGCGTACGAATTATTCGGCTCTTTTATTTAGGGATTATAGATGGCACTTCGTTTTATTAAAAACACAAAAACAATCATCCGCCGGGAGTTGGTTGGCTATTTTGGCTCGCCGGTGGCTTACGTTTTTATCGTTATATTCCTACTTCTTTGCGGATTCCTGACGTTCTTCGTAAGCCGCTTGTTTGAGACCATGCAGGCAGACCTTGGCGGGTTTTTCCAGTGGCATCCCTGGCTTTATCTGTTTCTCGTGCCTGCGGTTGCCATGCGTCTGTGGGCTGATGAGCGCCGATCAGGCACCATTGAACTCATTTTAACCCTTCCGGTGACCTTGACCGAGCTGATAATAGGGAAATTTATCGCCGCCTGGCTTTTCATTGGTCTGGCATTGCTGTTGACCTTTCCCCTTGTCTTGACTGTCTTGTATTTAGGGCATCCCGATCTGGGCGCTATTATGAGCGCATACTGCGGCAGTTTTCTCATGGCCGGGGCCTACCTGAGCGTTGGATGCATGACGTCTTCGCTGACCCGAAACCAGATTATCAGCTTCATCGTCTCGGTGGTGATCTGCCTTTTCCTGGTCATGGCCGGGTGGGCGCCGGTGACCGATATTTTCGCGGGCTGGGCGCCCATTTGGTTGGTGGACATGGTGGCCGGGCTCAGTTTTTTCCCGCATTTTATATCCATGTCCCGGGGGGTGATTGATTTTCGAGACCTGTTATACTTTTTTACGGTGATTTCTTTCATGCTTTATGCAAATGGGGTC
>JAFDDL010000287.1 GCA_019310865.1 Deltaproteobacteria bacterium
GCCGTTGTACCAATGAACTCGGAAGAGATTGAGCGGATCGGAAGCGTCCGGGTCAACCCCCGCCAGCCGATGAACAATGGCCGGCGGTATCGTGGCCGGGTCGGCGAGTTGTTTGAACGTCGGCAGGACAACGCCGGCATTCCGGATATTATCGATGGTACTCTCATAGACCGTTTGATCTACAATGTTGCGTTCAAGGCCGAGTTTTGTCATGGTTTCCTCTTATAGATAGTCATTTGTTGGTTGTCATGTCGTGCATAGAATCAATCCACCGTCCTTAAACATGGATACCACGCGTTCTATTTTAATTCTGCATTACATCTTGAGAGCGGCTTGAACGGGATTCGATCCGCCGGCGGATGATAGAGTGTCGGCGCTCATCGATGGGAAACCGCCACATGATCAACGATGAGATGAAAAAAAAGATGCTGGGAAGTATGGCCATGGCGATATACATGCCGATCATGGATGTCCGGTCGTGAATGGTTGCAGCGGCGTCGTAACCAAACATATCCACCAGAAAAAACGCCAATCCGCCGCCGACGCCGAGATTGAACTTCACGGCCAGGGTAAACACTGCGAAATATTGGCCGGCCCGGTTGCTGCCGGATTTGAGGATATCGTAGTCGATTACGTCTCCCATGATTGCTCCCGGGATAACCATTACCGCGCCAAACATAAACATCATGCAGATCCATAGCGCCATGAAGACCGGAAAAACGGATGGCCCGGGCCGCAGGAAAATTAATCCAAGGGAAAAGATCACCGACAATGCAAGCCCGACTGAAAAGGCCCGGTGCTTACCGAATTTGTTCATCAGTCGCAACCACATGGGCATGGATAGCAGTTGCGCTGCCGACATGGCAATCAGTATCTCGGGGAATCTGTGGCCGATGCCCAGATAGGTGTCGAAATAAAGAAACCCCAGGACCTGCTGCATGCCGGCGGCAAGCCCCGCGAACAAGAAGGAAGCAGCAAAGATCAGGAACGGTTTGTTCCGGGAAAAATCCCGCAGAAGCGTCAAAATCGTTCCGGTTACCCGGACGGCCACCGGTTTGCCCCGGGGAGCGAATACCACGGCCAGCAGGACCGAAATCGGTAGCAGAACGGCGACCATCAGGGCCACGATTTTCAGTACCGCAGGTGTCATTTCATGGGTCTCGAATATGGGCAGCAACGGAGAGGCGGCAAATACGAGCCCCCCGACACTGGCGAACGCGACCCGAAACGTGACGACTTTCGAACGGACTCGATAATCTCTTGTAATTTCAGCCTGCCAGGCCGCGTAAGGAATCTCCGCCAGGGTCAGGAACAGATAGAGCAGGATAAACCAAACCAGGAAGTACAGGGGCTCCACGACATCCGGTGGCACGAACAGGCGATAAACGGCGATAATGGTGAGGGCATAGCCGGCGATGATCCACGGTTTACGTTGACCGAGCGGTGTTCGGGTCCTGTCGGACAAATATCCGATGGCGGGGTCCGTCACCGCATCGAAAATACGAGAAACCATCAACACGGTACCGATAAACGCCAGATCTAATGCGTAGTATTTCGCATAAATGGTGGGCAGGATGCTGCCGATGGGCCCAAACATCAACGCCGTTACAAAGCTCGGCAATGCGAATGCAATCAGGCGACGGTTGGTGAGTTTTGTTTCCGTCATGTGGATTCCTTGTCCGGTAAATTGTCGATGACTTTCTGGTACGGTACCATCATCTCCTTATTGCTCATCTCCATCGCCTGTTTCAAAGCCTCCGGATCTTTAAACAGTTCTTCCATTTGCTTATGCTGCGCAAGAATCTGCGGGTCATCCTGCGGAAAATCATAAAATCCCTGCTGCTCGTAATAGCGATGATCGGCCTGGAAGGCAAAGCGGAGCCTTCCCCAAATCTCATCCCGGAATACTTTCTTTCCGCCAACGCCTAAAAAGGTGATGGGTTTGACATAGCCCAGATTATGCGCTTTGACGAGGCGCTGGGCCAGGTTGTGCAGCAGCGCATCAATCTGAGTTGAATCCCCGAATTCATCCGCGACCAGATCCACCAGGTTTGCCCGCTCCAAATCGGTCAAGGCGATGAGAATCTGCCTCAGGTTTTGAACCTGGCTTAAGGGTCCCGATATCAAAAATGCGATCTGCTTTCCGGTCTGGGTAGGCGTATGGGTTTTAAAAAAACGCCGATCATAAAACTGCTTCCATTTTGCCGAAAGGTATCGATCCACAATGGTTCCCGCATAAACGATAATATCGGCCGGCATGATCTTTGATTTATAAAATTCCATAAACTCGTCTTTATCCCCATAGGCACATTCGTAATTTTGCCCACATTTACAACATCCCAGGCATCCCCCTTTGATTTGAATGTCGTTGAGATTGATAAGCTCAACGGTTGAAGCAAATGAATCGGTAAAGCGCCGAATCATCCCCCCGATGTTTGTTCTCTCGTCAATGCAATCGGTAAGAACCACTATTTTTTTGCTTCCGGCATCGACTTTATGCTGGACCGTGCCGGGGGTATAGGTAAAATCCCGGAACGAGATGGGCTGGTAATGCCGCGTTGTGGGACTGGTATCTTCAATGTGCGCGAAAAAATTTTCTGCAAAATAGATCAGATCCTTCGGCCCGTTTTCTTCGAAAATCTCGTCCATATCCGGGGAAAAATTGTCCACATACTTCATTTCAAGATCATCGCACACGGCCTGCAGGTAGTTATGTGCCGTATGGTCATAAAAGTGGACCGATGTGGTCATCACGGCCGTATATTTTCCCTTGAAGATGCGCCCATATCCCCTTTCGCTGATCAATTCGATAAATCGCTTGTACTGCGATGGAATCAGGCAAACATAAACCGGTGCGATCCACAGAATGCCATCTGCTGCTTCAACCGAGGCCATGATTTTTTCAAATGCATCCGGGTCTCGTTCAAGCCGTTTGATGCGCTGGGAGACGTGATGAACCGTATAATCGTGCTGGGCAAACTTTTTCTGTATCAGTTTTACATATTGCAGCGTGATACTTAATTCCCCTTTGGGGCTGCCGGATAATATGGTGATTTTCATGACCTTTCCCCTATTTTCATTCCTAATCAATAAAGCTTGTCCAACATATTATACTGATCAGATATGTTTGTCAAGGCAAATTTAATGCTTGACCAACTCATCTGATTAGTATACTGTCAAGATGTTGTTGGATAACAAAACTAAAAACCGAACCAGGAGAAAACAATGAACAAGTGGGATGTTTCCGACAAATCCGCTGCCATACTGCAAGACGCCGTTGTCTGTGACATGCTGGTCCCATCATCACCGCTTCAGCCGGACATGGGACGGGGGTTCCCGGAGTTTATAGATCGCATGATTGACCATGGCGTCAACTTTGCCTCAATGACGGTATATGGCGATTATCCGTCCATCGAGGATCATTTCAGGTGGGTGGCCCGCGGACGTGGTTATTTCCATAAACGATCCGATAAATTCGTTCTGGTTGATACGGCAGACGACATTCTTCGCGCCAAGACCGAAGGAAAATTGGCCGTCAATTTCAATTTTCAGGGCACCAACGCATTGTTCGGCGAGCTCGCAATGGTCGAGTCTTACCGGAAACTGGGTGTCGGGCACATGCTGTTTGCCTATAACCAGCGAAACCTCATGGCCGACGGCTGCCACGAACGCACCGATGCAGGGCTGAGCCGGGCCGGCGTCAACCTGGTCAAGGAGATGAACCGCGTCGGCATGATCATCGACGGCACCCATACCGGGTATCGTTCCACCATGGAGATGATGGAGATGTCCACGGATCCGGTCATCTTCTCCCACTCCAATCCCAAGGCCCTGTATCAACATGACCGCAACATCACCGACGATCAGATCAAGGCCTGTGCGGCCACGGGCGGCGTTATCGGGATTAACGGTCTCGGCACTTTCATGAGCGGAAACATGCGGGATGTCTCAGCCGCGCTTTTCGTGAAACATGTTGATTATGTCGCCCAACTGGTGGGCCCGGATCATGTGGGGCTGGGCATGGATTACGTGCATGACCTGGAGCCGCTCTATGTGCACAACGAGCAGTTCCCGGAAACCTGGCCGCCGGAGATGGGATACGGCGATCCCAATGATTGGAGTTTTATGCCGCCGGAAAGCCTACCGACCGTGGTCGAAGGATTGGTCCAGCACGGGTATGCAGAATCGGAAATTCGCAGCATTCTGGGAGAAAACTGGCTCCGGGTAATGCGCCAGGTCTGGAAATAATATAATAGGAAATGAGCAATGGTGAACTTCGATAGAAATGAAGCAAGCCGATATATGACCGAGCCCGGTCCCAAGCCGGTCATTTCAGGTAAGAAGGCCGTTGCGGCCAGTCAATCGGCGCCCGCAACCGAGGCAATGTTGCGCATCCTGGATGATGGCGGAAATGCAGTGGATGCTGCCATTGCCGGGTCACTCGTTAACGGCGTGGTGGACCATTTCCATACCAACCATGCAGGCACATCGACCTTTCTGTATTGGCATGCAAAAACGGGAATCCTGTATGGCCTCGATGCAACCGGGACCTTTCCCCATGAGTTGCCCCTATTCTATCCCATGCCGGATGTGGGGCATAATTTTACCAGCCATTTTCAGGTTGCGGCCTGTATTCCGGGCTTTATGCCCGGTCTGGATCTCATGCACAGCCGCTTTGGCAGCAAACCCTGGGGAGATCTTGTGGATGATGCGATTTACTGGGCGGAGGAAGGTTATTTTTTAAATTCCGTCTCCCATGCCAATCATGTCAGCCAGTGGCCGTTTCGACTCTACTTTCCGGACGGTCGGGAAATGCACCTGCCCAACGATGGCCACCTGCCATCGGTGGGGCAGCGTTTTCTCAACCCGGCACTTGCACAAACCATGAAACGCCTGAAAGAGGAAGGCCCGGACTGTTTCACCACCGGCAGTTGGGCGATAGAATTTGTCAAAACCGCCAACGAGATGGGCTGGCCGATCACCATCGCGCATATGACGGCCAATCCGCCCAGTTGGGCGGAACCGTTTCGGTTCAATCACCGCGATTTTGAAATCGTTCAGCTGCCGTTGCCCCAGGCGCAGGGCGTCTTATGCGCCCTGGCAATGGGGATTCTGGACAAGCTGGGCATTTGTGAAATGGCGCCGCTTTCGGCCCAGTGGCTCTACGCCATGGGCCATGTGCTTCGCTGGGTACTCAAAGAGATTTGCTATCTCAATGACCCGCAGTATTTCGACGTGCCGACGGATGTCTGGACCGATTCTCAGTATCATGCCCATATTGCAAAAATCATCGGCGGGATGAAACCCAAAGTTGATGTAACCGCGCATCTTGAAAAGGTGGCCGGAAAGATTCAGCTGCATGCCTCGGGCCAGGCACTGGGCCATCCCACGGATCCAGTCCACAAAGTTCCCAGCGGCAGCTGTGAACTGCTGGTTGTCGACAACGAAGGCAATTGGGT
>JAFDDL010000288.1 GCA_019310865.1 Deltaproteobacteria bacterium
AAAGAGATGTTGCCGGAAGCGGGCAATCTCGATCTTTGCCTGACCTGCGGGGCCTGTTCCTCGGGCTGCCCGGCTACGGGTATCGAGGGGATGGACCCCAGGAAATTTTTACGTATGGCGGCGCTCGGGTTGGATGAAGAGATCATGCAAACTCCCTGGGTTTGGATGTGCACCATGTGCCAGCGGTGCATCTATGTGTGTCCCATGCAGATCGACATCCCGCAACTGATCTACCACGCGCGGGCCACCTGGCCGCGGGAAAAGCGGCCCAAAGGAATCTTGGGTTCGTGTGATATGGCGTTGCGCAATGACAGCTGCAGTGCCATGGGCGCCTCACCGGAGGATTTTCAGTTTGTGGTGGAAGATGTACTCGAGGAGTACCAGGAGAGCCAGCCGGATTTTAAAGAAATGCAGGCGCCGATAGATAAACAGGGAGCCCATTTTTTTCTAAACCAGAATTCTCGGGAGCCGGTCACCGAACCGGACGAGATGGTACCCCTCTGGAAAATTTTACATGTGGTCGGAGCGGACTGGACATATGGCAGCAAGGGATGGGGTGGGGAAAATTACTGCATGTTCCTGTCCGATGACGAAGCCTGGGAGCACACCGTTCGAACATCCGCCAAACAGGCCGACATGCTGGGCTGCAAGGTTTTTCTCAATACGGAGTGAGGGCACGTTACCTATGCGGTCCGGTCCGGACTGGAAAAATTTAAGATCGAGCATCATTTCGAAGTCGCCAGCATATATCAGTACTACGCCAAATGGGTTCGCGAAGGCAAGCTGAAGATTAACGCTGACTGGAACAAAGATTTAAAAATTAAATTTACGGCTCAAGATCCCTGCCAGATTGTTCGAAAGAGTTTTGGGGACTCGGTTGCCGATGATTTGCGGTTTGTTGTCAAAACCTTGGTCGGAGAAGAAAATTTTATTGATATGACGCCAAACAAGTCGAACAACTACTGCTGTGGCGGCGGCGGCGGGTTTTTACAATCGGGATATGTTGATGCCCGGCGTCAATACGGACAATTGAAATTGAAACAGATTTTAGATACCCGCGCCGACTATTGCATTGCGGCTTGTCATAACTGCCATGCACAGATTCATGACCTGGCCGAGCATTACGAAGCCAACTACCACACCGTGCACCTGTGGACATTGATATGCCTGTCCCTGGGAATCCTTGGAGAAGCCGAAAGGGAGTATCTGGGACCGGACTTGAAGGATGTGGCGGTTTATGGGGCTTGACCTGAGCGCTCATGGAGATCGGCTTTATGGATAACATAGGACGGATAATCAACGAGGTTTTATGATGAAGAAAAAGGTCGGAAAAGCGCTGGTCGTCGGTGCGGGAATTAGCGGCATCCGCTCGGCGCTCGATTTGGCCGAGGTCGGCTATGGCGTAACGCTCATCGATCGGTCATCGCACATGGGCGGCATTTTATCCCAACTGGATTATCAGTTTCCCACCGACCGATGCGGGATGTGCAAGATGCTGCCCATGGTCGACCGGGATGCATCTTCTCAATATTGCCTGAGAAAAGGGCTTTTCCATGAAAATATTGATATCATGCTTTCCACGGAGCTATTTTCAGTCGATGGAGAAGCCGGTAGCTACAAGGTGAAGCTTCGTCAGAAACCGACTTGGGTGGATCCGGATTTATGTGTCGGTTGCGGTGTCTGTGTTCCTGTGTGTCCGGTGGCGGTCCCGGATGAATTTAATTCCGGTTTATCAAATCGAAAGGCAATCTATTTGCCGGTTCCCCATGCCATTCCCAATCCATATGTGATAGACATGGCTGCCTGCACGCGTTGCGGCGCCTGTGAGACGGCCTGTCCCACGGGTGCGATCCGTTTGTCGGAACAGGAAAGAAAAAAATTTAATATCCTGGTGGTGGACGATGAGCTGATTCTCAGAGAGTCACTCAAGGCCTGGCTTGATGACGAGGCGGGCTTTTCAGTGGACACCGCTGAATCCGGTCCGGACGCCCTGGCGCAGCTTATGAATAAGGCCTACCAGTTAATGCTTCTGGATATCAAGATGCCCGGCATGGATGGGGTCGAAGTATTGGCCAAGGCCAAAGAGCTTCTGCCGGATTTGCAGGTGGTCATGATGACGGCCTACGCGACGGTTGAAACGGCGGTCGAGGCGATGAAAACAGGCGCACTTGATTACCTGGTCAAACCCTTTGATCCGGAGACCCTGTTGCCCATGGTGCTTCAGATCTATGAGATGGGAGAACTTGCGTATGACAGGGAGCTTGAGGTGGGCGCCCTTGTCCTTTGCGGCGGCAGTGATTATTACGATCCCTCCGAGGGAAAGAACACACTGGGGTATAAAAAAATCCCCGGTGTGGTAACCAGCCTGGAGTTTGAACGAATCATCAGCGGCACCGGTCCTTGCCGGGGGCAGCTGGTACGTCCTGAAGACGGCAGGCCCATTAAAAAAATTGCGTGGGTGCAGTGCGTCGGCTCCCGTGACTTACAAACCCAGGCCGATTTCTGTTCCAATATCTGCTGTATGTACGCGATCAAGGAGGCCCTGGTTGTCAAAGAAAAATTCGGTGATCAAATCGATACGACCATCTATTACATGGATATGCGGACTTTTGGCAAAACATATCAACGCTACCGGGATGAGGCGGAAAATAAGCGCGGCGTCCACTTCGAACGTGGACGCGTTCACTCGGTAACGGCTGATAGCGCAAGTGGTGAAGACAAGGCAGATCTTTCGGTTCGCTATGCGGACACCACTGGCGGTGTTCGAGATGAGAACTACGACTTGATCGTCCTCGCGGTGGCACAGCGGCCCGTAAAAGGAACCGCCGAACTGGCGGAAAAGCTGGACTTGCCGCTCAACACATGGGGATACTGCCAAACAGAGCCGTTTTCCATGACGGAAACCGGAACGGATGGGATTGTTGTCGGTGGAGCTTATTCCGGCTTGAAGGATATCAGTGAGTCCGTTATCCAGGCATCCGCTGCAGCAGCGGCTGCCTCCCGGGTGATCCATGCCGGTGGCGGAAGCCTGGCTCTGGAGGCGGAAACGGGTTCTGAGCCTCAAAATGTCATGCGGGAATTGCCCAAGGTGTTGGCAGTTATTTGCACCTGTGGCGATTCGCTTGCGTATAAAATGGAGGAGCTGGAGAAAAAGTTGACGCACGACCCGACGGTTTGCGCAGTTGAATTCGTAGACAGGACCTGTTCTGCTCTGGGCTGGGAAACGCTGGAAGCCATGGTGGAGAAACACCGGCCCAACCGGGTGTTGATCGGTGCCTGCTTGCCATACTTATACACGCGTAAAATAAAGGAACTTGGCGTGAAGTCCGGCCTGGATCCATCGCTGATGGATGCGGTCGACATTCGAACACCTGCATTTGCCCTGCTCGGTGAAGCCGGGCAGACCGATCCCGGATCGGTGATCGCCCAGATGGAAACTGCCCTGTTTGTGGGGCTGGCCAAATTAAAACGGGTCGACCCATCGCCGGTACCCACCGTGAAAATTGTTCAGCGCGCCCTGGTTGTCGGGGGCGGTATTGCCGGAATGAGCGCCGCGCTGGCGATTGCAGATCATGGATTTCAGGTCGACCTGGTTGAAAAAAACGACAAATTGGGTGGGAATCTGAACTGGCTTCAGACCACATTGGATGGTCATATAGTAGGGGATTTCAGGGATGAGGCCATCACAAAAATTGAGAAGCATCCCCTGATTGAGGTGCATACCCGCACACGAGTCGCAGGCGCTTATGGCGAGGTCGGCCATTTTATTACCACCATCGAGAGTGCTGAAAAAGATGTCGACACTCTGGAACATGGCGTGGTGATTCTCGCTACCGGCGGAGAGGAAGCAACAACAAGCGCTTACAGCTACGAAAAAAGCGACGCCGTTATCACCCAAAAAGAGCTGGAAGAGAAATTGAGCAATGACGGCATCGATCCCAAGGCCCTGACCACCGTCGTCATGATCCAATGCGTGGATTCTCGTGAGGAGCCCAGAAATTACTGCAGCCGAGTGTGCTGTTCATCGGCGTTGAAACATGCCCTGGCATTAAAGAAAAAAAATCCCGACTTGGCCATCTATGTTCTATACCGCGATATGATGTCCTACGGGTTTATGGAAACATATTTTACCCAGGCGCGTCGTTCGGGAATCATATTTATTCAGTATACGCCCGAGGACAAACCTGTGGTAGCCCTGGCCGATGATGCCGGCGAAGATGCAAAACCGGTTCAAGTGAAAGCATTCGACCCAATTCTTCGCCGAAAGATTGAGATCCCGGCCGATCTTTTGGTGCTGTCTGTGGGAATCGTTCCGAGTCTGGAGCCGGATCTGGTCGCCGCTTTTGGTGCTGCAATCGATGAGGACGGCTTTTTCCAGGAGGCCGAATCAAAATGGCGGCCGGTGGATTCTTTAAAGGAAGGGGTATTTGCTTGCGGCCTTGCGCATTCTCCTCGCTCGGTTCCTGAAACGGTTGCCACCGCCGAGGCGGCGGCCCAACGATCATTAAGACTTCTTGCACAGGAGTATCTGCTATCGGGCAAAATCGTTTCATCCGTTCGCCACAGTCTTTGCAGTCTTTGCCGGCGGTGCATCGATGCCTGCCCCTATCATGCGCGAACATTTGATCCCGACCTGGAAAAAATTCTTGTCAACTCCCTGATGTGCCAGGGATGTGGCGCTTGCGCGGTGGTATGCCCCAACAGTGCATCTGTGGTGGAGGGGTTTCATGAAGAGCAGATGTTTGAAATGATAGATGCCAACCTGGCGGGGACATTTAACCCCAACGCCAGGGTTAACTGAGTTGAATGAAAAGCTGGTTTTAAACAATATTTACAGAAGGTGATCCATGAATTTGCCACAGCATAAAGAAATCGATCCGGGGGCGACGGTTCCCGCTGACCCCCTGAAATCGGTCCAGGAGATGGTGAGGGCTTGCATTCAATGCGGCACCTGTACGGCCTCTTGCACCAGTGCCCCGGCAATGGACCTGACGCCACGACAATTATGGCGAAATGTACTGGTGGGCAACAAGGACAAGATCTTTAGCAGCAGAACGTTTACGCTTTGCTCCGCCTGCTACTACTGCACCTTGAGGTGCCCCCGGGGACTGCCGCTCACCGAGGCGATGTCGGCGCTCAAACAGATCGCCGCCAACGAGGACTTGAAGCTGTATAAAAAGAGCAACCGGTTTTATAAAAGTTTTATGGACAGCGTGAAGCGCCATGGCCGGGTCCATGAAATGGAGTTTATGACGCTGTTTTTTTTTGTCGATGAAGGATCCATTTCTGCCCTTGAAATATACCCCGTTGGGAATGCGGCTCATGGGGAAGGGAAAGGTGTCCATTGAATTTCCTTCTCGGGAGCCAAATCCGTTGGCGGCCATATTCAAAAAAGTTGAAGAAATAGAGGGGCGCTTATGAAATATTTATACTATCCCGGTTGTTCACTGCAGGGAACG
>JAFDDL010000289.1 GCA_019310865.1 Deltaproteobacteria bacterium
CTGATTATTTACAGGTATATTTACCAAAATATCAATATAAAGTCAATAGAAAAATTTAAAATAAAGCAAAAATTTCAAAAGGTTAATCGATTGCGACTTTTTACGAGTTCATCATAATTGATCGGAAAATAAAAAAAGTTGCTGATTGGTTTTCATCGAACTCCGTATAAGTATACAGGCAGGGTCAAAAGCTTTTGGTAAAAATAACGTAATTGAAAAAACGAAAAAGAGGCTGAAAAAGGAAATTGCCCGTGACCATTTAATAAAAAGACGATAGATTAACCCCACGAGATTTGCATGAGGAGATATCATGATCAGAAACGGCAGTGTGTTTACCAAGGAGAAGTATGTCCAGATTTTTCAAAAAACTGTTTTGATTTTGGCGTGCCTTGTTATGTTTTTCAGTACCACCGGCTTTGCCAAAGAAAGCCAGGTTTATTTTGACATCCCGTCCAAACAGATTGGCGACGCGCTGGATGAATTTGTAAAGCAAACCGACCTAAGCCTGCTTTATTCCCTTCAGGAACTTGGAAATGTCAGCTCAAAAACCATCACCGGTCAATATAAACCCAATCAGGCACTCAGCATCATGCTTGAGGGAACGGGGCTTGTATTCGAGCAAACGGGTCAAGAGAGCATCGCCATCCGAAAAGACCACCACCAAGCGCAGGTGGAACCTCAATCCAAGGCCGATGAATCCAAAGCCTCACCTAAAAAAGTGGCACCGATTTCAGCCGCTTCACAAGTCAAAAATACTGACTCAGCCACTGAACCTGACGAAGTGTCGAAACCAAAAGCTAAAAAAGCTGAGGGCGAATACCAAGAGGATTTTCTGCTGGAGGAAATGATCGTTACCGCATCCAAACGCCCTCGAAAGCTACAGGATGTGCCCATTTCGATCTATGCGCTGACCGGTGAGCAAATTGAAAGAGCCGGCTTCACAAGTATCGAAGATATCGGTGACATGATTGGCGGGTTTGAGATTTTTGATAACGGATTAGGAGCCCTTCAGATTTCTTCCCGTGGTGTGACAAATCTCGCGGGGGGATGGATCGAATCCACGGCGGCCGTCGGCTATTATCTGGATGAAGTGCCGATTTCCTCGATTTCAAATGCAATGCCCGGAATCGCGATGTGGGATATGGAGCGCATCGAGGTGCTTCGGGGTCCTCAGGGGACGTTATTCGGCGAAGGCTCAATGGCGGGCACGATTCGGGTCATCACCAACAAGCCGGATACTACGAAATATTCGTCTGGGCTGGCAGGCGACATCTCGTCCACCGAAATGGGCGGGATGAGTTATTCGATGAAAGGTATGTTCAACGCCCCACTGGTTGAAGACAAGCTGGCGTTGCGCGTGGGTGCCAGTTATTCGGATCAGAGTGGATGGATCGATGTTCCGGATCTCAATCTGGAAGATACAAACGAGATCTCCGAGCTTTCTACCCGTATTGCCGGGCTTTGGACACCCAATGACAAATTGATCGTGGAAGGTTCCTTTCACTATCAAGACCGAGAGGTAGCGAATAGTCCATATGAGACGACGCGTGGCGTATATAATCCAAAGGAGTTAGTCCCCTTTATCGCGCCGTTAAATGAACTTGACCCTATTGAAACAGATTATGCCATTGGCAACCTGACCCTTAACTACGATTTAGGTGTTGCAACCTTAGTGTCCGCGACGTCGTACTATGGATATGAAAATTACGCTGTTGTTGATGTTACACCTTATGTGCCACTATATTTTGGCTCACTGGTATCCGGAGGGACCAGTATGAGTTCTGAAGATACCACTATTAAACTCTGGACCCAGGAACTTCGCCTTGTGTCCAATGGTGATGAGCGGTTGGACTGGACTGTCGGCGTTTTTTATAAGAGCAACTATCGCGAGGCTACGGGTCTATTTTCTTTTCTTTTGGATGATTTTATGGGGATTCCCGGTTATACAATGGAAGATGCGTATAAACGATACCACGAATCGGATGCGACCTCTTATGCTGTATTCGTGGATGTCGATTATGAGTTGTACGACAAGATTTCAATAGGGGGCGGTGTGCGTTATTACGTTGATGATCGGGAATTTACTGAAACTCTTCTTGAGCCATCAATCATCTTCGGTCAGGATCCGAATCTTGTTGGGGTCCCCATAGCTGTATCCGGTGATGATCGTGCCATTACGCCGAAAATCACCCTGAATTGGAAGCCCAATGACGACGTTCTGGTGTTCGCCAAGATGGCACGCGGTTTCCGGAGCGGTGGCACCAATCTCTCGGCTGTTCAGATGTCCCAATTCCCAATTAATAATGACTATAGCGCCGAATCACTATTGTCTTATGAGGCCGGTGTGAAGACCAATATTTTCGGCCATCTTACTGTAAATGCCTATATCTATTACAATGATTGGGTGGATTTGCAGCTCCAGTTTCTCACACCGGATGCTTATATTTTTAGAGATAATGCGGGGTCGGCGCGTTCATTCGGCAGCGAGCTCGAGGTGTTTGCGGCCCTTCCAGTTGATGGCTGGACGGTAAATTTGAGTACGTCCTATATCAATGCAGAGATTGCCGAAAATGTCGTCAACTCTCTCGACCAAGTCCTTGCTGAGAAAGGCAATACCATTCCCTTTGCACCAAAGTGGAAATTCAGCATCGAAACAGATTATTATAAACCGCTGTCAGACAAGCTTTTTGGTGTAATTCACGCTTCGTATAGCTATCGGACGGAAACATATTCTGATCCCGAGAATTCAGAGAATCAGAAGAACGATCCCTATGATCAGGTCAGCGCAAGCATTGGTGTTGAAGGTCCATCTTGGAGTGTCCAGCTGTACGGCAAAAATCTGTTTGATAATGATGATACAATTATGAAAATCAACAAGTTTGCGTCGATCACATCCCTGGTTTATAACAACTATGTGACTCCGCGAACCATCGGATTGCGGTTCACCGCCAAGTTCTGATCCCGTTTATATGCCGGGAGGAGAATAATTAATGTAACAAAGTAGAACTAAAGATGTTTTGTTGGTAAGGAATAGAATTAGCACAAGTGTCGAAAATGTATCGGGCCCTATTACTTAAATGTTAAGTGTAAAGCATCTAAAAACCCTGTAACCCGCATAACACAAGGTCTTTACTGCGACTACCACCATTGAGAGCCTTCTGGATATGGACTTTTAATCGTTGTGCCCCTTTAACCTGTGTCAGAAGCTGGTTCACAGCGGTCAACCCCTTGTTCTCAATGAGCTTGTTGATCATTAATTGTTTTTCCGCCATTGATTTCATTCCTGCCGGGTATCCCGGTGGAGACGAATTCAAAAGAATGTAAGCACAATAAACCCAGTGAACATGAGATACTATGGAGTTGAACCACTTTGCCGAAACTTCTTCAAACCCCAGAAACATTTTTATTTCTTTATGAAAAATTTCTATTGCCCATCGAAGCCGGTAACCAATAACGATTTGTCTCGGTGTTGCCTTCAAATCATTGCATGCGAGGTGTTTTCTTTTTCCTTTATTGGATTTTGTTTTAAATTGCGAACAAATCAGTTGAGCTTTTCCGAAGTTCTTAAGATAGCCTGTGATCTGTCTAACGCGGAATTCCATCCACTTCTTTTGTCCACTATTCTTTGGTGCTCGAATAGTTTTCCACCCGATTTTGCGATTATTTTTGAAGGTTGCGGTTACTGATTTCCAGTCTTCTGTTTTTTTTGTAGTGTTATATGCTTTTTCAGTTTTAACGCCTCGTGTTGATTTTAAAGCTATGATGAAATTCCAGTTCTTGTCGGCTATTGTTTTTTGTATTTTTTGATCATCATAACCGCTGTCAG
Source organism: Deltaproteobacteria bacterium (assembly GCA_019310865.1). The sequence continues at coordinate 3,827 of JAFDDL010000289.1, forward strand.
CGAGGACAACAACTTTTTTAGGTGCATGTGGTCCGATATATTCTTCAAGAGATAACTGCCTAAGATATTTGGCTAACCAACCAGCGTTGCTTAAAATTGCGTGTATACGCACAGGGAGGCCTTTTTTTTGTTAATGCCTTGGGAATCAGGCTTTTACAAACGCCTCTCCCTTTAAATACCGAATTGATAATAGTTTGCAGAGATTTGGAGCAAACTTCATTTAGCATTTAAGTATTATGGGCCCCATTATGAAAACTATATGAAAGGACTGTTGGCCAATGGAAATAATCAGACGCATCTGCCAACGAGCACTGCTTGTATTCATCTTCATGGGTATCAACGCAGCAGCATGTACCGCTGTTCGAGGCACCGTCAACGGAAAAGTGACTGGAATATCGGATGATCCTCTGGTTCGTGCGGTGGTGTATGTCTCTGGAACTTCGGATCAGACCGTTACAGACGAGACTGGTCGATTCAGCATCAATATCCCGACCAACCGAAAGGAGATACTGATTCAGTCTCTGGGATATCAGGAAATTGCAGTGCAGTTGGGTGACGATCGGAACACAGTTGAGGTTGAACTCAAACCATTGTGGAAGCGCGAATGGCTGCTGGCAATGGCGAGTCAGAAAGCCGATCCTGATTTCGAGGTTAATATTGACTCACAGACCTTCCCGCCAGGCGAGGGCCCGATAATCACTGTTGATGAGGGCCATCACAATTTCCACACGGCTGCGGAACGCTACAGCCATTTTGCCGATATTCTGAAAAAGGATGGTTATGTTGTGGCGCGATCCGGGAAGGCTTTTACAGCGGAAAATCTGGACGGCGTCGAGATATTGGTAGTGGCCACACCTTTAAACGGCATGGAGACTGGAACGCTGCCAGCCCAATCAGCCTTCAAAGATGAGGAAATCACCCAATTGCGTGACTGGGTTCATCAGGGTGGTTCCCTATTCCTGGTCAGTGATCACATGCCGATACCGGGCGCATTTGAGAACCTTTTGCAAGCATTTGGCGTACGCGCGCTGAACGGTGTCGCGTTATCATCCGATACCCTAGCAACCCTGACGGATAGTACAATAATCTTCCGACGCAGCGACGGTTCGCTACGACCACACCTGCTGATAGATGGACTGAATTCATCCGAGCGGATTAATTCCGTGGCCTCTCAAGGAGGGTGTGCATTCCAGGTCGGTGAGGATTTTCAACCCCTTTTTGTGCTGCCTGACAATGTCGTATCGTTGCAGTGGGAAAAGTGGTTTTGTGAAAACTACGAAAACTGTTTTGGTCCGGATGTCCCACGCATCCCGGTCGGAGGGTGGTTGCAGGCCGCAGTAGGAAAAATCGGTAAAGGCCGCGTAGCCATTATGGGTGAAGCGGGAATGTTTGCGGCTCAGATTCGCGGAAAGAATCAACATAAGAGTGGGCTGAGCGATCCAAGATTAGCGGAAAATCCGCAGTTCATATTGAATGTTATGCACTGGCTCAGCGGACAGATTGACTGAACCGCCAAAACGGGATGCCCGTCATAAACCGGCAGTGCATCAAATACGGTGGCTGTCTCTAAAAACAAATTCAAAATGGAGGTATAGTATCCACATGCCCAACAATTCAAATCAACCACTAAC
>JAFDDL010000290.1 GCA_019310865.1 Deltaproteobacteria bacterium
GACTGTACGCCAGTGAAAGCGATTGACCGGCAGCAAGCGAGCCAACCGTGAGGGCACTGGCCACATCGCCCCCTCCCCCGGCGCCAAGCAATATACCCGCAACAAGGCCGGCAAGGGTTACCATCTGGATTTTGCCGGCCCTCCCGATTTTCTGGGAAATATGGCGAGAAGAAACGTGGGCGATTTCATGACCGAGAATGCCGGCGAGTTCCGCATCCGAATCCATGGCTTCCAAAAGCCCGCTGTTGATAAACACATGCCCGCCGGGACCGGCAAAGGCATTGAATACCGGCTGGTTGATCACATAAAAATGATAGGTCAATTGCTGCGGTGGAAATGCCTTAAGAAGTCGCTGACCGAGTTCATTGATGTATCGATCGATGTAGGCATCCGTCACAAGATCAAAATACCTGCGCACCTCCTTTATAAATTGCCGCCCCAGTTTCTCTTCGTCGGTAATGGTGATGGCACACACCGGCATTGTCAGCACACTGCCCAAACCGAGCATGAAGATCAAAACCGCAATGAGACTCTTTTTAACAAGCATTGACGCTCCCTGTTTTGTAGTCAACTAATGCCCATCCACAAATTGGACACTCCGTAATTATCGATCTTTTTTACCAGAAACACAACCTGATTTTGATTCCTTTCCGAGCCGGAAATAAGAAAGTCGATGATATCGATTATTCTTAACGCAATGCGCGTGCCGTGGGAAATGAACCCGTTGCCCGGGCAAATGAACACCCTGCCCCCGGGCTTTTGCAGGGTGGTTCTATCAGTGATCTTCGGTCATTGAGGCGTGCTGAAACGGATTCTAAGGGTACTGGATATTTATTACCCACTCGTGTATGAACTATCAACGGGGCTGGTTATTTTCTACCCACTTTGCATTGGGTGCTTTCATATGGAATTTTCCTCTTGCACTTGGCAAGATAATTGTTATTTTATTTTTTGAATTAATTTCAACAAATTAAAAAAAAAGCGGATGGTTTAGTAAATAATGGCACATCCTTTGCTCATATAGGCGTATAATGAAAAACATGGACCGAAACCGAATGTATTAATTAATTACCATATGACCATGGAGGTATGAAAATGAATGCACATTTATTTAAGAAGCTCTTTGTTGTCGGAAGCGTAGTTGTCAGTTTTCTGTTTTTTGCAGCCTTTGTCCAGGCCGAATCGTGCCCTTATAGCCGGGGCAAACAACCAAAATACCCCTACCTTCAGGGGCAAGGCCCACATGGCGGCGGTGGTGGTCAAGGTTGCGCTTTCGCCTGCTTGAAAGGCGAGTTATCCGAATCCGATTTGGAAAAACTGGGAAAACTGCGTTCGACGTTCCAAAAAGAAAGCCGCGACACGAAGCTGGAAATAATGTCCAAAGAGCTGGCCATGAAGAGCGAGCTGCTTAAAAAGGATTCGGATGCCGACACGGTACTGGCGCTACAGGCCGACATCTCCAAATTAAAGGCCGATCGGGATCAACGCCGGGTCAAGCATATTCTGGAGATGAAAAAGATCAACTCCTATGCCGGTCGATGCTTCCTGAACAAAGGTGCGGGCAAGGGGGCCGGCGGGCGTGGATGTGGAAAAGGCTACCAGCACCTGTAGTGCCCATCCATTTTCTGAATGGACACTAGGTTGGCTAAATTCGAATCGCAACGGAAAATGAGGTATGAAAATGATTAAAACCCAAACCCTGATTCAAAACTATCGCCGGCAATCCGTGATTGCCCTATTGACCGCCCTGGCGGTAATCGGCCTGCTCCTGATCACCGCACCGGGTGCGAAAGCCGCGAAGAAAATCTCCTGGAACCCACTGGAAAGCTTCAGCAAAATTGCCGAACAGGTAAGCCCCGCGGTGGTGAACATACGTGCGGTGAGGATCACCCGAGGTGGTGGTCGTGTGTACCGACATTTTTTTCCGGGGCCCCGGGGCAATGAAGATCCCAGACGCGATTTTTTTGACCGGTTTTTTGGCCAAGAGCAGCCTCGGGAATACAAACAGCGCAGCCTCGGTTCCGGATTTATTATTGAAACAGACGGTTACATCGTCACCAATAATCATGTGGTTGCAGGTGCCGATGAAATTCAGGTCCTTTTGAAAGATGGGACGCAATTTGATGCCAAGATCATCGGACGCGATCCCAACACCGATATTGCCCTGATTAAAATCGATGCAAATCGAACGCTGCCCACCGCCACCTTGGGTGACTCGGACAGCCTCAACGTCGGCGAATGGGTGGTGGCGATCGGAAGCCCTTTCGGGCTCGAGCAGACCGTGACCGCCGGCATCATCAGCGCCAAGGGCCGGGTGATCGGCTCCGGGCCCTACGATGATTTTCTGCAGACCGATGCCTCCATCAACCCCGGAAACAGTGGCGGACCGCTGATCAACATTAAAGGAGATGTCATCGGAATCAACACCGCCATCAATCCCATGGGGCAGGGGATCGGATTTGCCATCCCGGTCAACCTGGCCAGGGGAGTCATCGACCAGCTGATATCCAGTGGCGAAGTCACACGGGGCTGGCTGGGTGTGGAGATACAAGAATTAACCGATGAGCTTGCGGAATATTACGGGTCCGAGACTAAAAAGGGCGCCCTGATTCGGAAAGTATTCGAAGGCGATCCGGCGGACAAGGCCGGTATTCGTGAGCGGGATATCATCGTTGAGATCAACGGCCAGAAGGTGGCCTCCATCCGGGACCTGACCCGAACGATCGCCGGGATACAGGTGGGCGAAACGGCAAAAGTGAAGGCCTTGCGCAATGGCAAAGTAAAGTCTTTCAAAGTAAAAATTGCCAAACGCGAAGACGATCAACTGGCCGGTGGAAATCCGCCGGAAGAGGTTGAAAGCGATCTGGGAATCCGGGTGACGACGTTGACACCGGAGATCGCCCGCAGATTGCGGATCGAAGATCAAAAAGGGATCATTATCAAGGAACTGTCCCGGGACGGGAAGGGCCGGGAGGCCGGTCTGCGAATCGGGGATATCATCAAGGAGATCAATCACCGGCAAATCAAAACCCTTGATGAATATGAAAAAGCTCTTGAAAAGGCGAAAAAGGAAGACGCCATCAGTATGTTCGTACAGCGGGGCAGAATGGGATACTTGGTAATCAAAATCCCGAAATAACGAGCCAGTTTCAGATCGTCATCGTTTTCGGATGGTAAATTCAAGCCGGGCGATCATCTCCAGGTCGTTTTCGAGAGATCGCCCGGCTGCCGTTAGATAATTGCCGGTCATGATACCGCTGGCACCGGCATAAAATACCAGGGGGTGCAACTCTTTCAGATTTGCTTCCCGCCCACCACAGATGATGATCTCCTTATCCGGCAGCACAAACCGGTACAACGCAATTATTTTCAGGCATTGCATCGGGGTGAGCTTTGCCCCTTGGGCCAAGGGGGTCCCTTTGATGGGCACCAGAAAGTTGAGCGGAACCGCATCCACACCCAGCTCCCGCAATGCCAAGGCAAGCTCCAAGACCTGTTCCCGGGACTCACCGATCCCGAAAATACCCCCCGCGCAAACAGACATGTCCAACTTTTTGGCATGCCGAATGGTTTCCACCCGATCCTGATAATCGTGGGTTGAACAGGTGGCGGGGAAATGGCTTTCGCAGGTTTCAAGATTGTGGTGATACCGATCCACGCCGGCATCTTTGAGCACGGACAGCGCCCCCTCCTCCAGGATTCCCAGCGACGCGCAGGTATGGATGCCGCTTTCGGCACCTTTTTTCAGGGCTGCTGCAATGTGCGCGACTTCCCCATCCGGCAGGCCCCGTCCCGTTGTAACGATGGAGTAGCGATTGATGGGCGTCCCGGACGCCAGAGCACCGCATTCCACCAGGGTATCGTGGTCCATGAGGGGGTATTGGGGCGCATCTGTTTCAAAATGCGCCGATTGTGCGCAAAAACGGCAGTCTTCACTGCACCGGCCGGATTTTCCGTTGCAGATGGTACAAAGATGGATCGTTTTTCCGAAAAAATGCTCTCGGATTAAATCCGCACCCGCCAGCATTTGAAAGGCATCCCGATCTGGAAATTGTGCCATGGCCGCAAAGACATCATTCGACGGCGTATTTCCGTCAACGATTTGCTGAGCCAATTCGATAAAGTATTTTCGATCCATCTTTCGGGTTCCTTTTACAATTGAAACTTTACGAATTCATCCGTTAACGCCTGATTATTCAAAGCCGGCATGGGCTCGATCCGGGCGCAAACCCGCACCTGGCCGTAATGCGCGATGGCCTGACAATTTTCCGGGTTGGCCGATCCGTTTACCACCACGCCAAGCACATCGATGCCGTCGTGTCGCAGCTTTTCAAGGGAAAGCAGGGTATGGTTAATGGTCCCCAGTCCACTTCCGGCAACCACCAACACCGGTGCGCCCAGGCGTTTCATGAGATCCGTCATCAGATGTTTTTCATTTAGCGGAACCATCACCCCACCCGCACCTTCAATGATCAACGGTCGGTCCGGTGAATGCGGCGGCACCTGAAACGCCTCCAGATCGATGACCCGCTTTTCCCGGGCTGCTGCGGCATGGGGAGACAGTGGTGCCTGGAATCGATAGGTCTCAGGCAGAAAATGGGCTTCGGGCAATCCGGTTGCTTTTCTGATCCATTGGGTATCCGAGTCAGCTTCCGAACCACTTTGCACCGGTTTCCAGTATGAAGCCCGCAGCCCGGCCACCAGGATGGCGCAAACGACGGTTTTGCCGATACCGGTATCGGTACCGGTGACAAACAACCGTCTGGGAAAATCAGGTGGCATCCCGATCCTCCCAATTTTTCAAGGCATCGCGCAGTTTCCGTACATGACTTCGCGAATGCAGCGCTGTAACCGACACGCGGATTCGAGAACTGCCGGCAGGCACCGTCGGCGGGCGGATGGCGGTCCCCAGGATGCCGCATGCTTCCAGCCATCGCGATAATGACAGGGTCTTTGATACATCTCCAACCATGATGGGAATGATTTGAGTCGATGAATTGCCCGTTGACCAACCGTCTGCCCCCAGTGCATCGCGAAGCCAACCGGCATTTTGCCGAATCTCATTGCGCGCGGCGTCCATCTGCGGAATCAGGTCAAGCGCCGCATCGATGGCACCGAGAACTTGGGGCGGCAGACCGGTTGAGTAAATCAGCCCGGCGCCACAGTTGATCATGTATTCGCGCATCTTTCGGGAACAGGCAATATAGGCGCCAAAGGAACCGCAGGCTTTTCCGAATGTGCCCATGACAATGTCCACCGGTTTTCCATCGGTCAGCCCCATGCCCCCGGGTCCCCAGACGCCGGTGGCATGCGCCTCGTCAACCATCGTTATGGCGTCAAAATCATTGGCAATCTGTGTCAAGGCGTCGATATCACACCGATCGCCGTCCATGCTGAAAACCGATTCAGTCACGATAATGCACCGGGAATACGCCTGTTTTCGGCT
>JAFDDL010000010.1 GCA_019310865.1 Deltaproteobacteria bacterium
TTACCGTGCTTTGTCACGATGCTTACCGTTTCCCTTTCCCAGTTCACTGCAACAGATTGGATATCTGCAATATTTTCAATCAGGCGCTGGTTGCGTAAGAAACCAAGAGCGAGTTCTTCGGGGTGGGTGCCGAGGGTCATGAGTGTGACGACTTCGCGGTCATCAACCTTAATAGTAAGTGGTGATTCACCGGCAATCTGTAGCTGTCGTATGTTGCCAAATTGGTCCACTGCATCCACTTTGTGAGTAGGCGCCAGGCTGGCAGACGTCATTTTGGGACGATAATATTTAGATACCGAATCCGAGGACATTAGGCTACCCTCATATAAAAAAAGTTAGTGTATGATATGCTCAGCGGACCGATAACCTTCCACCGGCTTGTAACCTATGTTTGACCCGCCATAGGTGTGCATATCCCTGATACATCTCGGGCATCCGCCGTCATAATATACAGTGATTATATCTTTAAGCCGATGCATTTTGACCCCCCCGGGCCACCCAATCTGTTCTCAGGTTCACATTAAAACATAAAACGGTGTTGGGGACAAACAAGGTGTCAATTACAACAACTATAAATCTGGGGGAAATCGCCTCTAAAACTATAAATCTGGGGGAAATCGCCTCTAAAACATCACGTTGGGCGTCGTGCTATTAGATTTGCACAAGTATTATGGTGATCCATTTGGCACATTCCTTGTGTGAAGCAGCAGCAGGAACTCCTTTTGGGTCATGGTGTCGGGTTTGTGATGCTATGGATGAGTTTGAGATTGTTTTTTTGGTACGCCCGGCAGGATTCGAACCTGCGATCTTCAGCTCCGGAGGCTGACGCCCTATCCCCTGGGCTACGGGCGCATCAAAATCAAACAGGGAGCAAATTAGTTCATCATCGTTGGTAAGTCAAGTGTCAATCTATGGTTTATGGGCAATGGCCCCATTTTCCAGAGCCGCCTTCACTTCACCCACCAGGTACAATGAGCCGGCAACGCAGACCACCTCATCGGGTTGGGCGGTGTGAAGGGCATGGTTGACGGCCGCCGGCACGTCCGCAATGACCGTTACGTCATCGATCATCGTTTTTGCGATTGGGTATAGGGTATCCGGCGAAAGGGAGCGATCAATCTTGGGTTGTGTCAATATGGCTCGGTGACAGAGCGGCAGCAGGCATTTGAGCATGGCCGGATAGGCCTTGTCGTCTAAAATGCCGGAGACCAGGGTGATTTTCTTACCGGCCGGCTGCTTGGCCAGCTGCTCGGTCAGATGCCGGGCGAGGTGACGTACGGCTGTCATGTTGTGGGCGCCGTCCAGAAGGAGCGTGGGGCGCTCGAATATTACTTCCAGCCTTCCGGGCCACTTATTTTCCATTAGACCTTTGCGAATGGTGTCTATCGGTAGGTCAATCCCCTGGTCGGTCAGGATGTCACAGGCTGCCAGCACCAGGGCGGCGTTGTCCACCTGATGGCGGCCCAGTAGCCCGGTGCGCATTTTTTTCCAGGAGTGGTGGATTCCGGAATAGGCAAAGGTTCCGTTCGAATGACGCCGCACTCGGAAATCCTTTCCCTTTCGAAATACCGGCGCCGAATGTTCGCGGGCCGTCGATTCGATAACCGTGACGGCTGATTTCTGATGGGCGCCGGTTATCACGGGGATCCCCTGTTTGATGATGCCCGCTTTTTCGCCTGCGATCTTGGCGATGGTGTTGCCCAGGTACAGTTGATGTTCCAAGGATATGTTGGTGATGAGGGTCAGCGATGGGTTGACCAAGTTGGTTGCATCGAGCCGTCCCCCCATGCCGGTTTCGATTACGGCCCAGTCGACCTTGGCCCGACCGAATTCGTAGAGGGCCATGGCGGTGGTGAATTCAAAGAAGGTGGGCTCCCGATCTCCCTGGTGGACATTGCAGACTGCTTCGTATGACCCAAGAACCCGATCGTCGGCGATGGGTTTGCCGTTGATGCAGATCCGTTCGTTAAACCGGATCAGATGCGGCGAGGTGTACAGACCGACGCGATATCCGGAAAGGTGCAGGATATTGGCCAGAGCCGACGCAACGGAGCCTTTACCGTTGGTGCCGGCCACATGGATGCATCGAAATGTATCCTGGGGATTGCCCAGTCCGTCGAGAATGTCGCGAATGGTCGACAATCCGAGAATGATCCCGAACCGATGCAGCCCGTACATTTTTTCAAGGCATTGTTCGTAACGCGCTGTTGTGTCCATGATGCATAATACGATTGGGATTGAAAAAAAAAGCCCGGCAGGGGGGTTTTATCCTGCCGGGCTTTTTTTTAAATAAGAGGATTTACCGACGATATTTTCTGGCAGCGGCTATTCTGAGCCGCCTTTGGGCTTCGCGCTGTTTACGACGTCGGTACTCACTGGGTTTCTCATAGCTCTTTTTCAATTTGAGCCGTTTGAAAAGCCCGTCATTTTGAATTTTTTTCTTCAAAATGCGCATCGCTTTTTCAAGGTCGTTGTCCAAAACCTTGACGTGAATTTCCTTCAAATGCCTCGCCCCCTTTTTTAATCGAGTAAACTCGATTTTTTTTGTCTTTCAAGTCGCTCAGAGAAACTTAACCGTTTTACCTAACCAAATCTGAATCATAAAGCAATAGGAAAAAAAGGAAGCCGGCTCTTTTTTTCACATGTCCGTGATGATGACCCGGCATGACGGATCTAACCCAGAAAATCCAATGCGGAAAAGAGTTGATCCCGGATTTCGTTCATCTTTCCAACACCGGCGATGCGAACGTATTGCGGTGCCGCGGCGTCGCCGACGGCGCCCCAATCCTTATAATACCCGATCAGCGGTTCTGTCTGGTCATGGTAAACTTCAAGGCGTTTTTTTACGGTTTCTTCCTTGTCGTCATCGCGTTGGACCAGCGGCTCGCCGGTCACATCGTCCTTGCCTTCCACCTTGGGTGGATTGAAAACGATATGGTAGGTTCGCCCGCTTGCAAGGTGCGCCCGTCTGCCGCCCATTCTTTTGATGATTTCCGCGTCGGGTACGTCAATGTCGATCACGGCATCGATGGTGACACCGGCTTCTTTCATGGCGTCAGCCTGGGGAATGGTTCTGGGAAAACCGTCAAACAAAAAGCCCTTTTCACAATCCGGCTCCTGGATACGCTCTTGGACCAGACCGATGATGACTTCATCGGGTACCAGTCCGCCGGCGTCCATGAATTTTTTGGCTTCCTTTCCCAGTTCCGTACCGGCCTTAACCGCTCCACGGAGCATATCTCCAGTTGAGATTTGGGGGATTGAATATTGCTCTTTGACGAAATTGGCTTGTGTACCTTTACCGGCGCCGGGGCCGCCTAACAGTATCAGACGCATGAAAATACCTCCTCAAGTAAATAAAAAATTATTCAAACCATTCATAAGTGGGGTTCATATGCAAAAAAAATTTATTAACGTTAGTCGCCGGATATGTCAAGAAATGATTCGCGTTGATTCAGCAGGTGTTTCACCAGTTCAAGTGCGGCCTTGCGGTCCATGGTCGAATCGGCCAGACGTTGCTCGGTCACGGCTGACAGGAGCTTTTTGAAAAGCGGGGAAGGGGAGAGGTGGAAAACCTTTATTAAATCATGACCCGTGATCAGCGGCGGCTGGGACTGCAACGGCAGGTATCGGGTTTTGAAGGTTTTAAACAACATGCGGGCAAATTCTGAGAAAGCAGCCGTTTCCGACTTTCTTGACGGTCCTTTGCCCATCAGATCCGCCAGTGTGTGCAAAAGCAGATAGGGTGTATAGGCGCCACAGCGGGTCAGAAAACGAGCGGTCGCCTTTGAAGACAACACCTGTTTTTGGTGCGCATTAAACAGATGAAGCGTGCGGGTGTGGTGTGTGATGATCTGCGTGATAAATTCCCGCTCCCGATGGGAGAATCGAAGCCGGTTGCAGATCTGTTCCGCCATTTGGGCGCCGGCTGATTCGTGCCCCAAAAAATGGATGGCGCCGTCGGCGTCTTTTCGGGCGGTTTGCGGCTTGCCGATATCGTGGAGCAATAGGGCGCATTTTAAAAGCGCCATGTCCTCAACCGGATTTTCCGATCTGTCATGCAACCAGCGGTTCAAGTCGTTGCCGGGTGAATCGGTGAGAATCGATTCCAGGCTTTCATAGGCAATAAGGGTGTGCTGGAACACATCGTAGGCGTGATGCTGGTTTTGGGAACAGGCCTTAAGCGGACGCAATTCGTTGAATATCTCAAAGAGCAGGCCGGTATCCGCCATCTGCCGAATAAGGGGTGCCGAGGTTTGAGCCGCAAATATTTTTAAAAGCTCCGCTCGGATTCGTTCACCGGCCGATGTCCGAATGGCACCTCGCTGCCGGTGGATTTCAGTCACGGTACCCGGCTCAATGGCAAATCCCAATGAGGCGGCCAACCGATAGGCCCGAAGCAGGCGAATCGGATCGTTTCGAAATGCCGTACCGGATACCATCCGGAGCCGTTTCGCTTCCAGATCTTTCCGACCGCCGGTGACGTCCAGGAGCTGCCCGGTTGAAACATCTATGGCCATGGCATTGATGGTAAAGTCCCGCGATCGAAGGTCATCCATAATTGACGGGCCGTTTATGGGGGTAATGTCAAAATACACCGGTTCCAATACGACCCGGTAAACAAGTTTTCCCGGTTTGCCCATTCGAACGAGGCGGCCGCCGCTTCGGCGGGCAAGCTTGGCGGCAAATTGCTCCGGGTTATGCGACACGGTCAGATCGTAATCGATCGGCTTCAAACCCAGCAACAGATCCCGGGTTGAGCCGCCGACGACATAAACCCCTTTTTTTTCCGGTAATATTTTGGTATTGAATGGTAGCATCAGCAATAAAAGTTAAGTTGTTTTTGACCCGTTACCCGTATTGAACATGGTAAAAGGATTAAATCAAGTGCGGCGGAAATCTTTAGGTGATTTGATAAAAAGTGTTGACCACGCGGATAAGATGTTCTATCAGAAAAGCATAATCATCTCTCAGCAATCATAAAACACACATATTTCTCCAGTTAATTCAAGCATCCACTTTGTAAACAACAATAATGAGACCATACAGACAACGGTTACCGCAGAGCGGATGGGGAAGATAAATTGATAATTTTAATGGGGTGACACGCGCATGAACATTGTTGAACTGAAAGACAAAAAGATTAGTGAACTGACCCAGATGGCCAAAAAATTCAAGATTGAAGGGGCAGCCGGCATGCGGAAACAGGAGCTGATTTTCGCCCTGCTCCAGGCCCAAATCGAGAAAAACGGCATGATTTTCGGAGAAGGGACGCTGGAAATCCTGCCGGATGGATTCGGGTTTCTCCGGGCACCGGATTACAACTACCTGCCCGGGCCCGATGACATATATGTCTCGCCATCTCAGATTCGGCGGTTTAACCTGCGAACCGGCGATACGGTGTCGGGCCAGATTCGTCAGCCCAAGGAATCGGAGCGGTATTTTGCGCTTTTAAAGGTGGAGGCCGTCAACTACGAAGATCCCGAGGTGGCCCGGGATAAAATTCTGTTCGACAATTTGACGCCCCTATATCCGGATGAAAAAATGACCTTGGAGACGGATCCGGATAATTATTCCAATCGAGTCATGGATCTGGCGACCCCCATCGGGTTCGGCCAGCGTGGTTTGATCGTTTCGCCACCACGAACCGGTAAGACCATGATGCTGCAGACCATTGCCAACAGTTTGACGGCCAATCACACCGATATCGTTTTATTTGTGCTCCTGATCGATGAGCGTCCTGAAGAGGTCACGGACATGGAGCGTTCGGTGCGCGGCGAGGTGATCAGTTCCACCTTTGATGAACCGGCCGAGCGACACGTTCAGGTGGCCGAAATGGTCATCGAAAAGGCCAAACGCCTTGTGGAGCATAAAAAGAACGTGGTGATTCTCCTGGACAGCATCACACGGCTGGCACGGGCTTATAACTCGGTGATGCCGCCCAGTGGCAAAATTCTCTCCGGTGGTGTCGATTCCAACGCCCTGCAGCGGCCCAAACGGTTTTTTGGGGCTGCGCGAAACATTGAAGACGGCGGCAGCCTGACCATCATCGCCACAGCCCTGATCGATACCGGCAGCCGGATGGACGAAGTGATTTTCGAAGAGTTCAAGGGCACCGGCAATCTGGAGATTCAGCTCGACAGACGTCTGGCCGACAGGCGTATCTTCCCGGCCATCGATATCAAGAAATCCGGAACACGAAAAGAGGAACTGCTGCTCAATGAAGAAACGCTCAACCGAATCTGGATTCTGAGAAAGTTGCTCTCATCCTTAAATCCGGTTGATAGTTTGGAATTTTTACTTGAAAAAATGAGTGGAACAGATAATAATCAGGAGTTTCTAGACAGCATGAATGCATAAGGGGGCCCTTTGTCAGGTTCAAATATTTGATATTATTTGAAAAAGGGCTCAAATAACCAGATAGGGGGAAATTCGTTACAATGAAGAAAGACATTCATCCAAAATATGGTAACACGAATATTAGATGTGCGTGCGGCAACGTGATTGAGGCCGGTTCCACCGCGAAGGACATTTCTGTGGAAATCTGCTCTGCGTGCCATCCGTTTTTCACCGGTAAGCAAAAACTTGTGGATACGGCCGGCCGAATTGAACGGTTTCGCAAAAAATACGAGAAATTCCAGGCAAACACAAACGCCAATCAGTAATTCAATCATTTGGTCAATAAAAGGTGAAAGGGAGCGCGACAGCATCCTTTTCACCTTTTGTTTTGAAGGGCCCATAACCGGCATCTCGGAAGTCTCGCAAGCTCGCTTTCCTTCAGCCCAGGGCGGCTATGCCGTCGGTTGAAAAAAAACTGCGGCCTTGCCCTGAACTTTAAGGATCGGTTATGGATGGGCAAAGGGCGGTAATCCATGCTTGATAAATTAAAAGGCGTTGAAAGTCGATATCTGGAACTTGAAAAGCTTCTGAGCGATCCCAAAGTACTCCAGGATCGAAAGGCATACCAGTCCTACAGCCGGGAGCATGCCGAACTCGGTAAAGTGGTATCCGTGTTTCGCATTTATCAACAGACGGAACAGGAATTCCAAGACAGCCGGGAGCTGATGTCGGACAGTGATCCGGAAATAAAAGCCCTGGCAATCGAGGAATCCGAACAGTTGGAGAAAAAGAAAGCGTCCCTGTTACAGGAATTGAAGCGGCTGCTGCTGCCCAAGGATCCCCTCGATGAAAAAAATGTGTTGATTGAAATCAGGGCCGGCACCGGGGGAGAAGAGGCCGGGCTGTTCGCTGCGGATCTTTTCAACATGTATTCACGTTACGCCGAACGGCTTCGGTGGAAAGTCGAGGTGATGAGCCAGAATACAACGGGCGTGGGCGGTATCAAGGAGGTGGTGGCCATGGTGCAGGGCCAGGGTGCATATAGCCGCTTGAAATACGAAAGCGGCACCCATCGGGTCCAGCGCGTACCGGCCACCGAAGCCCAGGGCCGAATTCATACCTCCGCGGTCACCGTGGCCGTGTTGGCCGAGGCTGAGGACGTGGAGGTGCAGATCGATTCGACGGAAATCAAGGTGGATGTATACCGCTCCTCCGGGCCGGGCGGCCAGAGCGTGAACACGACCGATTCGGCGGTCCGGATCACACACCTTCCCACCGGACTGGTGGTGACGTGCCAGGATGAGAAGTCCCAGCATAAAAATAAGGCCAAGGCCATGAAGGTGCTGCGTGCCCGATTACTGGACCAGATGGTTCAGGAGCAGAACGATAAACGATCCCAAGAGCGAAGAAGCCAGATCGGCAGCGGTGACCGAAGCGAACGGATTCGAACGTATAATTTCCCCCAGAGTCGTGTGACGGACCACCGCATCGGTTTGACGCTGTATAAGCTGGACATGATCATGCAGGGGGATATCGATGAGGTGATCGACGCCCTGATTACCAGTTATCAAGCCGAGGCGCTGCAGAATGAATCGGTAGGCAATGCAAACCTCAACACCTGATCGGGTAGTGTGGACGATCCTGCGCCTGCTG
Organism: Deltaproteobacteria bacterium; assembly: GCA_019310865.1. Next base: position 7,993 of record JAFDDL010000010.1, read on the forward strand.
GGTTGGACTACCGAGTATTTCACTTCCCATGGCGTCGCGTCACCGCGAACCGACGCGGAAATCCTTCTTGCCCACACCCTGGGCCTTCGCAGAATCGATTTGTATGTTCGCCATGAACAGCCCCTTTCCAAACCGGAACTGGGTCGATTTCGAAAAATGGTTCAGCGGCGTGCCGTGCGTGAACCAGTGGCCTACATCACCGGTCGAAAAGAGTTCTGGTCTCTTAATTTGACAGTGTCGCCGGCGGTGCTGATCCCGAGACCGGAAACCGAATGCCTGGTTGAGGCCGCATTGGACCGTCTGGCGGCCCTTGGGGACCGATCTGCGCCGCGGCGCATATTGGATTTGGGCACCGGCTCGGGAGCCGTTGCATTGGCCCTTGCCGCCCAGCGGCCCATTGATCTCATATTCGCTTCGGATTCGAGTAAAGCGGCGCTGGTAGCGGCCGAAAAAAACGCGTTGGAAAACGGGCTTGCCGGGCGGGTTCAATTTTTCTGCGCCCATTGGATGAACGCATTGCATTCGCCGATGTGCAATTTTGACCTGATTCTATCGAATCCGCCCTATATCCCAAGCGGGCAAATCGAACAGCTTCAACCCGAAATCACCCGCTATGAACCCAGATCGGCCCTGGACGGCGGCCCGGATGGCCTGGGATGCATTGGCCATATCATCGACAATGCCCCCCGGTTTCTTCGGCCCGGCGGTTGGGTCCTGTCTGAAATCGGTCATGACCAGGGACGGGACCTGAAGCGAATTGTTGAAGCTGACCGCCGCTACGATGCACCGGCGGTTACTCAGGACTATGGGGGCCACGATCGGGTACTGGCAATAAAACTTAAAAAATGATTGCGAAAGCACATTTAGTTTGTTACAAATCGCTGATTTCAATTACGCACGCCCATAGGGCTGCCTCCAGGTGCTTTTTCCAATAAGTCGGGGGCAATACAAGACCGGGGCGGTGGCAAAACCAAACAGGAGGCATTATGGCTTATGTTACAATGAAGGAGTTATTGGAAGCGGGCGTACACTTCGGACACCAGACAAAACGCTGGAATCCAAAAATGAAACCGTATATTTTCGGCGCTCGAAACGGCATCTACATCATCGATCTGCAAAAAACGGTCAGAATGTTTAAAACCGCCTATGACTTTGTTGTCGATACGGTGGCCAATGGAAAGTCGGTACTGTTTGTGGGTACGAAAAAACAGGCCCGGGAATCGATTTATGAAGAAGCCAATCGCGCCGAGATGTTTTATGTCCATAACCGGTGGCTGGGTGGTATGCTGACCAATTTCCAGACCATCAAGCAGAGTATCGAGCGGCTCAACTTTTTGAACCAGATTGAAAATGACGCCTCAATCAACCTCTATGTCAAAAAAGAGCGGTTAAAACTCGGTAAGGAACGCGTCAAACTCGACAACAACCTGGGTGGCATTCGTGCCATGGGTAAGCTTCCGGGGGTTATGTTCATCGTGGATCCGAAAAATGAAGCGATTGCCGTTCGAGAGGCCAAACGGCTCAACATTCCCATCGTGGCCATTGTGGATACAAATTGTGATCCGGATGATATTGATTACATCATTCCAGGCAATGACGACGCCATTCGAGCCATACGGCTTTTGTCAACCAAGATGGCAGATGCCTGCATCGAAGGCCGTGAGCGTTTCGAAGAAATGAAACAGGCCGAGGCCGATAAGACAGGTGAAGAAGAAACCGAAATCGAAAAGGCAAGTTCCGAGCTCCAACCCGGTGAGCGGAAAGTCATTTCCGATGGGTCTGAGGGGCCTGTGGTGGAACTTATCAAGCGAACGTCACCGGAACCGGACGCAACCGAAGGCGATCCGGTTGCCGAAGAAGCAACAGACTAAAGAAAAGAGGTGGAGTCATGTCAGCGATCAGTGCAGGAATGGTAAAACAGCTTCGGGAAAAAACCGGAGCCGGTATAATGGATTGCAAGGAAGCACTTACGGCCTGTGAAGGTGATGTGAGCAAGGCCATTGACTTTTTGAGAAAAAAAGGCCTGGCGACTGCCCAAAAACGCGCCGGTCGAGCCATGAGCGAAGGCACCATTCAGTCATACATACATATGGGCGGGAAAATAGGGGTGATCGTGGAGGTCAATTGTGAGAGCGATTTTGTCGCCAAAAACGATGAGTTCATCGAATTTGCACGAAATATCGCCATGCACGTTGCGGCCACCAGCCCCGTAGCCATCACACCGGAAGGCGTACCCGAAGAGATTGTCAATAAGGAAAAAGAAATCTACGCGGAGCAGGCCAAGGAGATGGGAAAACCCGACAACATGGTCGAGAAGATTGCCGAAGGCAAACTCAATAAATATTTCAAAGAAAATTGCCTGATGAATCAGCCGTACGTGCGCGATCCGAATGTGACCATCGGCGACCTGCTCAACGAGCAGATCGCCAAGATCGGCGAAAATATCTCCATTAAACGCTTTTGCAGATTTCAGTTAGGGGAGTCCTGATTCAATGACCCAGGCCTGTTTTAAGAGAGTGGTGATAAAACTCAGTGGTGAGGCGCTGATGGGAGACCAATCGTTTGGCATCAGCGCCGAAACACTCCAGTACGTGGCAGATGAGATTCGGCTGGTTCATGAAAAGGGGGTTCAGATCGCCATCGTTGTGGGGGGTGGGAATATCTTCCGGGGCGTGGCCGCCGGCTCTTTTGGCATGGATCGCAGTGCGGCGGACCACATGGGGATGCTTGCAACGGTGATCAATTCCATTGCGCTGCAGGACGTTTTGGAACGAAACGGGATGGACACCCGAGTGCAGTCGGCCATTTCCATGCATGAGGTAGCCGAACCCTACATCCTCAGGCGGGCCATTCGTCACCTTGAAAAGGATCGTGTCGTGATATTCGCTGGGGGGACCGGCAATCCGTATTTTACCACCGATACGGCCGCTGTTCTGCGGGCAATGGAAATCCACGCCGAGATACTCCTCAAGGCCACCAAAGTGGACGGAATATACGATTCGGATCCGGAAAAGAATCCGGACGCCATCCTTTTGGAGCACGTCACTTACCGCGAGGCGCTGGAAAAACAGCTCCGGGTGATGGATTTGACGGCCATATCCCTGGCAATGGACAACCAGTTGCCCCTGTCTGTTTTCAATTTGAAACAGGCGGGCAATATTAATTCCGTGATCTGTGGTCGGAATATGGGAACCCGGATTAACCATTAAACCCAAACTGATATTTGGCGAAATGGAAGGTGGGATCATGATTCAAGAGACATTTGAAGAAACAAAAGATCGGATGGGCAAATCGATCATTGCCCTTCAAACTGAGTTGAAGCGATTGAGAACCGGGCGGGCCAACGTTTCGCTGCTCGATGGCATTCGGGTTGACTACTACGGCACACCGACACCACTGAATCAGATGGCTTCCCTTTCGACTCCGGAAAGCCGATTGATTGCGGTTCAGCCATGGGACGCAACCGTCATCAAGGAGATCGAGAAGGCCATTATGAAATCCGATCTGGGGCTGACACCCTCAAATGACGGAAAGATCGTTCGCATCGCCATCCCGCCGCTTTCGGAAGAGAGGCGCAAACAGATCGTCAAATTGCTTCATAAAGCATGCGAAGATTATAAAGTGGCGATCCGGAATATTCGACGCGATTCCAACGAATTGATCAAGGGGTTTAAGAAGGACAGCGACATCTCCGAGGATGATGCGTTCAAAGCCCAGGATGAGATCCAGAAGATAACCGACGGGTTCATCAAGCAAGTCGACGACATTTACAAAGAAAAAGAGAAGGAAATCCTTGAGTTCTGAGTTGTCGGACACATTGCCCTCACCTTTGATTCCGGAACGGTTACCGGTTCATGTCGCCATTATCATGGATGGCAACGGCCGATGGGCTAAAAAACGCTTCCTGAACCGGATCAAGGGTCACGAAAAAGGCGCTGACACCGTTCGAACCATTGTCAGAACTGCTCGCCGGTTCGGTATACAGGTGCTCACTCTCTATGCCTTTTCCACAGAAAACTGGTCACGGCCAAAGGTCGAGGTCAAGGCGTTGATGACCCTGCTGGAACGATTCCTACGGTCAGAAGCAGATGAAATGATTCAAACAGATATTAGACTCAATGCCACTGGACAGGTTGAACGGCTGCCCAACGGTGTTCGCAGGACCCTTGAGTCGGTTATACATGCCACGCGAACCAACGGGTCCATGGTCTTGAACCTGGCGCTGAGCTACGGCGGTCGGGCGGAAATCGTTCGAATGGTCAGGCAACTTGCACAAAAGGCCAATGCGGGCTTGATCCTGCCCGAGGCAATAGACGAACAAACCGTTGCAGATCATCTATACACGCGGGATTTACCCGATCCGGATCTTTTGATTCGAACCAGCGGTGAGATGCGGATCAGCAACTTTTTGCTCTGGCAAATCGCCTATTCGGAAATTTTTATAACAAAGACGCTTTGGCCGGATTTTGGTGAAGATGAGTTTCTGAGCATTCTACAAGACTATCAGCAACGGGAACGTCGATTTGGTAAAGTGGATGAAATGCAACAGTGATATGTCATGGCGCATCTGAACCGGTGGGTGACTAGCCTGGCGGCGCTACCGCTGCTGGGGCTCCTGATTATCTTAGGCGGTCGGGATATTTTCGCGATCTTTATCGCTGTTGTGGCCGTCATTTCTCTGTGGGAATATTTTCGGATCATCAATCAGATCATTCCGCACCCCATTCCCATGCGGATTTCCGTGTGGGGTTACTTCGCCGGCCTGGTGATCGTCCTGTGCGCCCATTTCCTTTCTTTTCAATTTATGATCCTCTCCTTATCTTCCACCGTGTTGATTGCCGGCGTGCTCTCGCTGCGTCAGTTTAGCTCTCTTGGCCAGGTGCCGCGGATCATTGGGATGCATACACTGGGAGTGGTCTATATACCGCTGGCGCTGGCCTATCTGGTGCTGATCCGAAACAGCACGGATGGAATTTACTGGGTCGTGTTGATTGTCGGGATCGTTTTCGGTGGTGATGTGGGGGCGTTTTATGTGGGCACCTATTTCGGGCGGCGCAAATTATGTCCCAATGTGAGTCCCGGCAAGACCATCGAAGGCGCATTGGGCGGTCTGGCGACCAGCTTGCTTGTCGGTGGAGCGGGTAAATGGCTGCTCCTGCCGGATCTATCATGGGCAAAGATTTTGGTGTTTTCCATCGTGCTGGGCGTGACCGGACAGGTGGGCGATTTGTTTGAATCGATGCTCAAACGAACAGCCGGTGTGAAAGATTCAAGCGCGCTGCTTCCGGGACATGGTGGTGTTCTGGATCGAATCGATGCCCTTTTGTTTGCGGTTCCCATGGCGTATTTTCTACTGATTGTTTTTTCCTAATTAAAACAGAAGCTAATACCATATAATGTAAACAATCACATGAAGAACCTTTCCATACTTGGTGCCACCGGATCCATTGGGCGAAATGCCGTCAAAATTGTGGAAATGTTTCCCGACAAGTTCCATGTGAAAGCGCTGGCTGCCAAAAACAATATAGCCATTTTGGCACAACAGATCCAGACCGTCACACCGGATATCGCCGTGGTGTTCGACCCGGAGAGCGCCCGTGAATTAAAAGCGATGCTGCCCACATCGGTGCGCACCGAAATCCTGTGGGGCGAGTCGGGCTATCATGCGGCCGCCACCCTTGACGGCGTTGATCAGCTGGTAATGGCCATGGTGGGGTCGGCGGGCCTCAAGCCAACCCTGGCGGCCATTGACGCGGGAAAGGATGTTGCTCTGGCCAACAAGGAAACCCTGGTGATGGCAGGGGATGTGGTCATGTCCCGGGCGGCTGATAAACAGGTTCGGATCTTTCCCGTCGACAGTGAACACAGCGCCATATTCCAGTGTATGGAGGGACACCGGCGACAGGACCTGGATAAAATTATTCTGACCGCTTCAGGGGGTCCCTTTCTAAATCGGCCGGCGGGTGACTTTGCCGGCATCACACCCGCCGATGCCCTGGCGCATCCCACCTGGCAGATGGGGAAAAAGATCAGCATCGATTCAGCGACCCTGATGAACAAAGGGCTCGAGGTCATCGAGGCCTGCTGGCTATTTGACCTTGCCGAAGACCAGATCGATGTGTTGATCCATCCTCAGAGTGTGATTCACTCAATGGTGTCCTTCCGGGACGGTGCGATTCTGGCCCAGCTGGGCGTACCTGACATGACCGGGGCAATCGCCTATGCGCTCAGTTATCCCAAGCGGTTGGATCTGCAACAACCGTTGCCGGATTTTGCAAAAATCGGGGCGCTGACCTTTGATGAGCCCGATTATGAAAAATTTCCTTGCCTGGCACTGGCCTTCGAGGCCATGAAAATCGGAAAAACCATGCCGGCTGTCCTGAACGCCGCCAATGAGGCAGCGGTCGGTGCGTTTTTAAATGAGCAAATCTCCTTCCATCAAATCCCTGAGATCATCCGCAGCACAATGAATCGCCATGAAGTTATCCAAAGGCCGGAACTGACCGACATCCTGGACGCCGATCTGTGGGCCGGAAAAGCCGCCAGGCAGTTCCTTTGATTTCCCTTCTTCAATATAACCTTGCCGTTTAATGGGGGGAATTGGTGACCCCATATCCCTTGTGCTATTATGACCCTTGTGGTAAATAGCACGATGATATTATGTTAACCGCTGCAGACAGGCAGCTGAATGGGAAGACATGGGAACCAGTATATTTGCATTTATCATCGTCCTGGGTGTGTTGATTTTCTTTCACGAATTGGGGCATTTTCTCGTCGCCAGGTTATTCGGTGTGGGTGTCGAAAAATTTTCCCTCGGATTTGGCCCCCGAATATTCGGGAAAACCATTGGAATGACCGATTACCGTGTTTCCGCCTTTCCACTGGGTGGATATGTCAAGATGGTGGGCGAATCCCCCGGTGACGAAATCGAGCCGGAGAAAATTGGAATTTCATTCACCCATAAGCATGTGGCCAAAAAAATGATGATCGTGGCAGCCGGACCATTTTTTAACCTGCTGCTGGCGATGATCATCTTTTTTTTCATCTACATGTTCTCCGGCCTCTATGAACTAAAACCGACCATCGGCAGTGTGGGGGACGGATCCCCGGCGCAACGCCAGGGGCTGGAAAAAAATGATCTGATTGTCGCCATCGATGGTGTGCCGATTCAAACCTGGAATGACTTGGCCCGGATCATCGCCGGCAGTGACGGTCGATCCCTAACCCTTTCCATTGACAGGTCGGGGACCTTTCTTGATATCCCGGTGACGCCGGAATTATCCGAAGCCCAAAACTTTTTTGGCGAAGCGGTTGATCGATATGTGATCGGCATCATAGCCGGTGGAGATGTCTTTACCCGGGAGATCGGTTTTCTGGAGGCGATATCGGAAAGCACTCTGCAGACCGTGAGTATCACCAAGCTGACCGTTGTCAGCATATATAAATTGATCCAGGGAACCTTATCGCGCGAAACGATCGGCGGTCCCATCATGATCGCCCAGATGGCCGGTCAGCAGGCCAAAGAAGGCGCGCAAAATCTGGCGTTTTTTATAGCGCTTTTGAGCATCAACCTGGCTGTGATTAATTTTCTGCCCATTCCGGTTCTCGACGGTGGGCATCTTTTCTTTTTCACCATCGAAGCCATCATTCGCCGGCCACTGAACACACGGATGCGTGAAGTGGCCCAGCAGATCGGCATTTTTGTTCTTCTGATGCTGATGATCTATGTGTTTTACAACGACATTAACCGGCTCATACTCAGCTAGTGCCCATCCAGAACCGGCATCGGAGTCTGCGCTTACCTCTACGGCCCAGGGCGGCGTTCTCGCATTTTTTCAATCCTCGGAGGTAAGCGAAGACTCCGATAGGCCCACTATGCCTGTTTCACAGGACGGCTACGCCATCGGTTGAAAAAAGTGCTGCGGCCTTGCCCTGAACCAGATAAGCGTAGACTTCGATGCTACCGATTCTGGGTGGGCACTGCCTGCGAAATGCTTGCACTAGCCTTTTATGGGTCTTTCCACTATGAAATAGGGATTGAGAAGCTCGGATCGGTTGTAGACAAGCGCCTTACCGGTTTCATGTACATAGACGCGGGCGCCGGATGAAACGGCAATGGCCTGGCCGGCGGCCGTGTCCCATTCCATGGTGGGGCCGAGTCTTGGATAGATGGCGGCTTTTCCTTCGGCCACCAGGCAGAATTTTAAGGTACTGCCGGCCGATATGAATTCGACGGAATTATAGTGGGCCCGTTTTTCGTCCACGAACGCTTCCAGTTCGGGCGTGGCGTGAGAACGGCTTCCAACGATGGAATACGGGTCAGTCGTCTGTTCGGTCAGGGGCAGGCGACGGCTCGATGAAACCACTTGGGAAATGCTGGGAGATTCTGCGTTGGTCTCAGCAGCCTGGGAAAATTGAGACAAGATCTGCGCATCGGACAAACGATGTGCGCCAAGTGCTTGCGATGCGAAATAGAGGACGTTTTGCGCCGGTATGAAGATGACCCCCATGACCGGTGTTCCCTGGGTTACCAGGGCGATATTGACGGTAAACTCATCGTTTTTCTTGATAAATTCCTTGGTTCCGTCAAGTGTATCCACGATCCAGAGGGTGTCCCATTGTTGCCGCGTTTCAGGCGGGATCGATCTTCCCTCTTCACTGAGAATGGGAATCGCCGTATTTTTCAGGCGGTCGGCGATGATGTCATGAGACCGCTGGTCTGCAAGCGTCAGGGGTGACTTGTCAGACTTTTCGACGACGGTAACGTCGGTGTCGTATACTTCCATAACGGCTTTGCCCGCGGATACGGCGGCCCCGATCGCTGTGAGTATCAAATTATCCATTTCCATTATATATACCCTTTTTGCCCCAGCAGCAGCAAAATCTCCTGGGCGGATTCATTCGGAGTCAGGTTTGTTGTATCGATGCGCACTTCCGGATTTTCCGGTGATTCATAGGGGTCATCCACACCGGTGAACCCCTTGATCAACCCCGCCCGCGCTTTGGCGTACATACCTTTTCGATCCCTGCCTTCGCAAGTCTCGATGGGCGTGGCCACGTGAACTTCAATGAACCCCCCGTATTCTTCGATAATCTTTCTGATTTCAGCGCGGGTGCCGGCATAGGGTGCGATGGGGGCGCAGATGGCGATGCCGCGGTTCTTGGTGATTTCGCTGGCCACAAAGCCGATTCGGCGAACGTTGATGTCCCGGTGCTCTTTGGAAAAGGTCAACTCGTTGGACAGGTTGTGCCGGACGATGTCGCCATCGAGCAGGGTTACGGGCCGGTCTCCAATCTCCAGAAATTTGGCATACAGGACCTTGGCGATGGTCGATTTTCCGGCACCGGACAGACCGGTCAGAAAGATTGTCAGACCTTGTTTGCCGGGTGGTGGATATGATTTTACCAACTCTTCGATTACCTCGGAAAACGTGGCCCAGCGCGGAATCCGCCGACCGGTTCGGACACGATTGCGAATGTCGGATCCGGAAAGTGAGATGGACTGGGTTCGGGCGGGGACCTTGTCGATGGATCGGTATTCATCTTCAAAGGGCAGATATACCATCTCTTCAAATGGCACGACGGTCAGACCGATATCCGACGCATAGTCGGCAACCATCTCTTTGGCCACATCTTTTTCATAAAATGGCTTGCCGTTGCTGTCCAGACCCGGGCTGGCATGGTCTCTGCCGATGATAAAGTGGGTGCAACCATAGTTTTTGGAAATGATTGCATGCAGCAGCGCCGTTCGGGGGCCCGCCATTCGAATGGCCAGTGGAAGCAGGTTCAATATATGCGAATCCGGTGGCCAGCGATGGGCGATTCGACGATCACATCTGACCCGTGTGAAATGATCGAAATCGCCCGGTTTCAAGGTTCCCACAATGGGCAGGAGCAACAGGTTCGCTTTGGCCTGGCGCATGGCATGGAGCGTCATTTCAAACGCGGGTCTGTGAATCGGATTGCGGGTGATGAAGCTCACCACACGCTGCCAACCCAGCTTTTTAAATGTTTGTCGCACCTCTCCGGGTGTCAGCCGTAATTGCTTGAAATCCGGGTGCAACGGCGGGCTGAGTACCTCTAGCTGGCCACCGATATAATGGGAGCCCGTTTCATTTTGCAGATATGCAACACCCGGGTGTGCCGCATCGTTGGTTCCAAACACCTGCAGGGCCTCTTTCTCATGCTCCACGGGCCAGATATCCTCGATGTGCAAAACGGCCAGAAGAAACCCTTCGGGATCGCGAAGAGCAAGAGATTGTCCCACTTCGAGGCTCTTGGCCTTTGTTTCCGATACATCCAGGCAGATGGGAACGGGCCATAGGCTGCCATCCTGCAACTGCATGCGATCCAGCACCGATTCATAATCGGACCGGCGCATAAATCCCGTCAGCGGTGAAAAAGCACCTGTGGTCAGCAGTTCCAGGTCACACATGTGACGATCGGTGAGCGTCAGGTCCGGAAGGTTGACCGCGATGTCTTTCAACAAAGCCTGCCGTGTCTCATCCACCAGGAGATTGGTCAGGGGCGGCTCCTGGGTTTCTATGTTTTTTTGGGATGTCATATTAAGTGATCTCCGGTTAAATTCTGGTTCCGTCTTGATCTGAACCGAGTGCTAAGTGCTAAGTGCTGAGTGGCGGAATTCTGCCGATTTGAAAGGGAATATCGCCTCTTTTTCGTACGGATGTTTTTTCTTAAAATTGAGACGCTTACCTTCACTTAGCACGGAGCACTCAGCATTTTTATTCCGGTTTTGCCGGATTATGCGTTCGTTTCAATGCCGAAGGAGTATAGGTAAAGGGGGCGGTGGTGTCAAGCGGCAAGCCGGTTCAAATGCCTGAAAATACTTGACAGGATTGGGAATCGGGCATAAGAAACGAGTCCTTGGAATCAATAACCGATGGGGTGAATGTAAAGTGGAGCATTTTGAAACCGGCATTGTGGTGATAGTCGGTAATTACGGAAGTGGGAAAACCGAAGTATCCGTAAACCTTGCCCTCAATCAGAAAGACAAGGGACGCCGCGTCCGCTTGGCCGATCTGGACCTGGTAAACCCCTATTTTCGAAGCCGGGAGGTCCGTCAACTGCTTGAGAGCAAGGGGATTGAGGTGCTGTTGCCGGATCAACAATATCTGCAGGCCGACCTTCCCATTCTCAGTCCCACGATATCGGGCATGATTCGCGATCCGGGCGAACTGGCGCTTTTGGATGTGGGTGGCGATGATGTGGGCGCCACGGTTCTAGCCGCGCTGGCCGACGCATTTCAGGAGCAGGCGGCGCGTGTTCTGCAGGTGGTGAATCCCAACAGGCCCTATACCGACACTATCGACGGCTGCATTCAAATTAAAAACGAGATAGAAAAATCCGCTAAAATGACCATTACCGGAATTGTGGGAAACGCCAACCTGATGGATGAGACGAATGCATCGATTATTTACCAGGGGTATGAATTTGTAGCCGATTTGGCCGAAACCTGCCGGCTTCCGCTGGAATTTATCACCATCGAATCGCGTTTGATGGACCAGGTTGATTTAAGCAAAATCCACTGCCCGGTATTGCCGTTGGAGCGGCATCTGACGCTACCATGGATGAGTGCAAGTAGTTAGGACTGCGCATGAAAAACAAACCGAAAAATAACCAAATGCGTGTGAAGCCATCTCACGAGATTCATGCACCGGACTTTATTCGTGCGATTTCACCCTATGTTCCCGGAAAACCGCTGGCGGAACTGGAGCGGGAATACGGCATCAGCGGCTCTATCAAGCTGGCATCCAATGAAAACCCCCTCGGCCCTTCGCCCAAAGCGATCGAAGCTATCCAGGATGCCCTGGGGCAGCTGAATCGATATCCGGACGGCGGCGCTTATGAACTGACCCAGGCGCTTTCTTCCAAGTTAGATACCGCGCCGGAATGCATCGTGGTGGGAAACGGTTCCGATGATCTCATCGGAATGCTGACCCGGGCATTGCTTCAGCCCGGGGACGAGGCGGTTATGCC
>JAFDDL010000291.1 GCA_019310865.1 Deltaproteobacteria bacterium
TAAGGACAGTTCTTTGGGGAAAGTGACCAATTGTCCGGTCTTTTTATACATGTCCCGAAGAGATTCGAACAGGTAGCTCAAACAGGCGGCAAATTCGACCTCTTGGGGTGCAAAAATATACTGCACGATCTTTATTTCCGACCGTGTCCGGGTGGATGGAAATCCCAATGCATGGTCATCAAGGTGTCGTTACAGTTTTTTATAAACCACCTCGTTTCTGTTTATCGGTTCAATATTACAGAGCTTCTGGACCGCGTTTTTTATACGATTGCCTTATGATATTCCTGCACGGACCGCACATTTGGTTTGTCCTCGCGTCGGGCTGCGATACCCTTGGCCGCGGCAATGGAGGCGGCGGTTGTGGTTATATAGGGCACCTTGTATTTAATGGCCGCCCGACGGATGTCGGAGCTCTCCTGGCTGCTCCGGCGGCCGCTGGGTGTGTTCACCAGCAGATTGACCTCACCGTTTTTGATGGCGTCGATCAGGTTCGGCCGTCCGTAGCCCAGTTTGCGGGCCGGGATGGTCTCGATGCCGTTTTCCTTCAGGAACTGATGGGTGCCGCCTGTGGCCATGATCCTGAAGCCCAGTTCCCGGAACAGGCGGGCCGGTTCCAAGGCGGCGGTCTTGTCCCGATCGGCAATGGTTAGCAAAATGGTGCCTTCCAGGGGCAGGGCGGTTTGGGTAGCCTCCTGGGCCTTGAAAAAGGCACGGCCGAAGGAGTGGGACATACCAAGCACTTCGCCGGTGGATCGCATCTCGGGCCCGAGTACCGGGTCCACACTGTGGTACATGTTAAACGGAAAGACCGATTCCTTGACGCCGTAATGAGCAATGTGGCGTGTTTTCAGGCCGAGATCCGCCAGGGGGGTCCCCAGCATTACCTGGGTGGCCAGGCGGGCCATGGAGACATTGCATACCTTGGAGACGATGGGAACGGTGCGCGAGGCCCGCGGGTTGGCTTCCAGGACATAGACCGTGTTGTCGAAAATCGCGTACTGGATGTTCATCAGACCCACCACGTTCAGTTCGATGGCAATCTTGCGCGTGTACTCCCGGATTGTTTCGACATGCTTGGGAGCGATGCTTATCGGGGGGATGACGCATGCCGAGTCGCCGGAGTGAATCCCAGCCAGCTCGATATGCTCCATCACCGCCGGCACAAAGGCGTCGGTGCCGTCGGCAATGGCGTCCGCCTCGGCTTCGATTGCATTGTCCAAAAATTTGTCGATGAGTATCGGACGCTCGGGGGAGATTTCCACGGCCGCTTCCACGTAGCGCCGGAGCATGACCTCGTCCTGAACGATCTCCATACCCCGGCCGCCAAGCACATAAGAGGGACGGACCATAAGGGGATAGCCGATGCGGTCGGCAATGGCGTTGGCCTCTTGCATGTTGCTGGCCATACCCGATTCCGGTTGGGGGATACTCAGTTTTTTCATGATCCGGCGGAACCGGTCGCGGTCCTCGGCCAGATCGATGGTTTCCGGTGTGGTGCCGATGATCTTGACGCCTGCCGCGGCCAGCTCTCCGGCAATGTTCAGCGGTGTTTGTCCGCCGAACTGCACGATGACGCCTTCGGGTTTCTCTTTCTCATAAATGCTGAGCACATCCTCGGTGGTGAGCGGCTCGAAGTAGAGTTTGTTGGAGGTATCGTAGTCCGTTGAAACCGTTTCCGGGTTGCAGTTGACCATAATGGACTCGTATCCGGCATCCCGGATGGCAAAGGCGGCATGCACGCAACAGTAATCGAACTCGATGCCCTGGCCGATGCGGTTGGGCCCGCTGCCCAGGACCATGATCTTGCGGTTGTCAGAGACCGACACGGCATCGGCGGCATTGTAGGTGGAAAAGTAATAGGCCGCATCTTCCACACCGCTTACCGGTACCGGCTCCCAGGCCTCTGCGGCCCCCAGTTCAAGGCGTTTGGCGCGGATATCAGTTTCCGGCACTGCCAGCAGCGTGGCCAGGTAGCGGTCGGCAAACCCGTCCTTTTTGGCTTTCAACAACAACCCGTCGGGCGGCAGAGTACCCTTGTGCTTCAGGATTTCCTCCTCGGTTTGCACTAGTTCCTGCATCTGTTCGATAAACCAGGGCTTGATGTGGGTGATCTCATAGAGCTTCTGGACGTCGGCCCCCTTGCGCAGGGCCTCGTACATTATAAACTGGCGCTCGCTGGTGGCAGTCCCTGCCAGGGTCAGCAGTTGGTCCAGGGGCTGTTCGTTGAAATCCTTTGCAAAGCCCAGGCCATAGCGATTGATTTCCAGGCTGCGGATCGCTTTTTGAAAGGCCTCCTTGTAGTTTTTACCGATGCTCATCACTTCGCCCACGGCCTGCATCTGCGTGCCCAGTTTGTCTTCGAGACCGGCGAATTTCTCAAAGGCCCAGCGGGCGAATTTTACCACCACATAGTCCCCGGAGGGGGTATATTTTTCCAGGGAGCCATCCCGCCAATAGGGGATCTCATCCATGGTCAGGCCGCCGGCCAATAGAGCCGAAACCATGGCGATGGGAAAGCCGGTGGCCTTGGAAGCCAGGGCTGAAGAGCGCGACGTACGGGGGTTGATTTCTATCACCACGACCTGGCCGGTTTCGGGATCGTGGGCAAACTGGATGTTGGTCCCGCCGATCACCTCGATGGCTTCCACGATGGCATAAGAGTAATCCTGTAGTTTTTGCTGCAGCTCCGGTGCAATGGTCAGCATGGGGGCGGTGCAGTAGCTGTCACCCGTGTGGACACCCATGGCATCGACGTTTTCGATGAAGCAAACCGTTATTTTCTGGTTCTTGGCGTCGCGCACCACCTCCAGTTCCAGCTCCTCCCAACCCAGTACAGACTCTTCCACCAGGACCTGGTTGACTCGGCTGGCCGCCAGGCCGCGCGACGTGACCGTACGCAGTTCCTCGATGTTGTATACCAGTCCGCCGCCACCGCCGCCCATGGTATAGGCTGGGCGGATCACCACCGGGTAGCCGAGGTCTTCGGCGACCTTTTCCGCGTCCTCAACGGCGTGGACGACCTCGCTTTTGGCCATCTCGATGCCGAGCCGATCCATGGTTTGCTTAAACTCGAGGCGGTCTTCGCCGCGTTGGATGGCGTCGATGTTTATGCCGATGACTTTGACACCGTACGCTTCAAGAACGCCGTCCTGGTGCAAATCCGAGGAGAGGTTGAGGCCGGACTGCCCGCCCAGGTTCGGCAGTAGCGCATCCGGGCGCTCTTTGGCGATAATTTCAGTCAGGATCTTTACATTTAACGGTTCGATATAGGTAACATCCGCCATGCCCGGGTCGGTCATGATGGTGGCCGGGTTCGAATTCACCAGAACGACTTCATAGCCCAGCGACCTGAGCGCCTTGCACGCCTGCGTGCCGGAATAGTCGAATTCACAGGCCTGTCCAATCACGATGGGGCCGGATCCTATAATGAGCACTTTATGAATATCATCACGTTTGGGCATAGCGTCTCCTTTTTTTTATGCATTTATTGGCACGGAAACTGGGAACCACCGGCAGATTGTACCTGAGTTGGTTTAAGACCCGGAACCCTATTTCAACTGGATTTTTAGATCTAAAGTAAGTGCAATTTAATGTCAACATGTATTAATGGCGGGATTTTGGGAACTAGCCAAAAATCTGAAGTAACAATCCCATCGGGTACTTGCTCATGGCTACCACAAAAAATCGCGTATGCCCGAATCTGCACTTGCTGCTATATCTCACCAACCCCAACAACGGAAAAACACCGGGTGAAAATGTTCATATAGACGGCATTTTTTAAACGATTACCAACGATCCATACCCAAGTATACCTCCACCGACTTATCCCCCGTGCACGCCAGTGGAAGGCCAGTGTACGTACCAAATATTACGATTACGCAATTCCTAACATTTTTTAAAAAACCAAGTTCTTGACTTAATTCAGACATCCAAGTAAATTTATCCCATGGAAAACAATAATTCATCAAGATCGAATCAACCACAAAGAAGTATCTTGGATCGAATTTTACGTCCTACACCCCAAGATGAGATTCCAATAAGAATCTTCTTTTGGCTATCAATTATCGCATATCTGCTTCTACCAAGGATCTTTGAGGTTTTAGCTCACAATAAGGTATGGAATGTGATTTCAGTTGTATGTATTGTATTAGCTGTTTATCTTCGGATTAAGATTTATATCAAGCGGTAGATAAAAAACGGACCTCAAGCCAAAATTCAAACAAAAACCTGGGATAGCTGTATCATTCGCTTTTTCATCTTTGAAAGATGCCGATAGCTGGTATTTGTTTTCTCGGGCATTTCAGATAGCCAGGGTATAACACACGTATTCGAGGTGTACGGTTCTCGGGTGATACCTGCTAGTATCCTGATAATTTCGATTTCTTGGGATTAGTGGGATTTTAATATGATATTACTCGTCAGAGGAATCATTGGCCAGCTGAATTTCTTTGCTGACTGTTTCTTCATCAGCAATCCGGCGGATACCAAAAACGATGGTGGGTGGTAGACTCACCCCGATATCAATATTCCCGATTCGGTAGTTTGATTCTCTTTGTTTCAGTATTTTGTTTACCTTCTCCTGTTTGTTTGCAGCCATTATCACCAAATCGGCAAGTTTCTCCTCGCTTAAAAGTTTTAGGGATTTTTTTGAGATGCTACCAATCGAACCTTTAACTGTATCGAAAAACTCGCTGTTTTTGGCCTGTTTGATACCCTCTTTGGTTTTGTCAAAAATACTCATCCTATTAACTTGCCTCCAGTTTTGACACCGCATTTTAAGCATGAATTTGGTTATATTTTCACTAATCAATGTAAACCATTATTGTCCAAAGATCAAAGGTTGAAACGCCTCTGGCACTGGTGGCCGATTGCTTTTTTCGATAATCAGCATGATAATTGCTCAATACCTACCGATATCTGTCTGCCAAAGCGGAATGCTATAGCCTCACAGGTGTTTGCCGGAGGATATCACACGCATTCGGGGCATACGGTTGTCGGGTGATATCTGCTATATCTCACCAACCCCAACAACACAAAAAACACCGGTCGAAAATGTTCATTTGGGCGGTATTTTTTAGACGATTACGAACAATGCAACCACCCAAGTATACCCCCGCCGATTTATCCCCCGTGAACGCCAGTGGAAGGCCCGTGAACGTACCCTGACGTATACTGGTAGCCGGTGTCTGTATCGGGGTGAAACCCTTTTATAGTGGGAAAAACTTTTGTGCATATTGGTTGCGTGCTCCGAACCATGCTGCTATAATTTCACCCAGGGTGATATCATGCATTGTATCAAAACCACCACCGGAACAGTGTGCCCACTTGCGCCATCAGCCTGGAAGGACACGGATTTTTTGGAGTCAGCACTAATGATGGACTTAACGGATGACAGTCGCTCATTTGTGTTGGCTGCGATAGGGGCCCTTGGGGTGGCCAACGTGCGGTGTAATTAAAATCAGGAGTTGCCACAATGTCATTTGATGCCGGTTTGGTGGCAAAAGCTTTTGCCCATGCCAACAAAGCGAAAAGAAAGGGCCGACTGGACAGATCCCTTCCCGCTACGAAAAAAGCTTTTTCCACAGAAGAGGGGCGCATTGTAAAATCGATACAAAACCAAGTCAGCAATGATACACTATGTGCCTCCAACAAATTATGTCCTGAATGCAGAAAACCCTTTTCGATCATTAAACTGGACGATATAGCGCTTGATGCTTGCTGTTCCTGCCAGGGGATATGGTTTGATGCAGGTGAGCTTCAGCAATTTACAGGGTTCACCAAAGACATTCCCGCAGACCATTTGCACGGTCGAACCTCAAAATATGATTGCCCTGTTTGTGGTGTCGTTATGAAAGAGCATGTTTTTATTCGCGGCCACAACTTATTGGCCGATAAATGCCCTAATGATCACGGTGTATACCTTGAGAAGGGCGAACTCGAACGGGTTCTTGATATTTCATAGGAGACAAATGACACCCGAGTTTATATTCTTCTCATAATTTTGGAGGGATTGTGAACACCATATTTCCAGAACCAATATTAAAATTGCCAGAGGCTGACATCCCACTGGATGGATTGAAGGCTTATCTTTCTCAGGCGGATAACCACCAAATTGTATTTATGGAATTTGGTGCTGATGTGGAACTTTCAGAACACGCCCACGCGAGTCAGCTTGGTATTGTTCTGGAGGGGAAAATTAACCTCACCATCGGGGGTGAAGGGCACACCTTTGTCAAAGGCGACCGCTATTTTATACCCGGTGGCGTGGTACATTCAGGCAAGATATTTGCTGGATATGCTGATGTCTCCTTTTTTGATGAGCCGGATCGGTATAATAAAAAGAAACCATAAAATAGCACACCAAGCCCAGCGCATCAGATGTAAAAGCCCGGGGGATTGGTCTATTTTGAACAGGCTGAATCCAGGTCTTCAGCGGCCAAAAAGGGAATGGACGGTAAAAAGAATGCCGCTGGTGAAGAAGGCTGAACTGATTGAGTTTGGGCAAGAGGTACCAGCTTCTTAAGCCGTCAATAATGATTTGCGTTCTGGTGCTTATGGCAAGGCATGCCACGTTGTTCATGGCACAAAATTTACCAGATAGCCATCTGTTATCTGCAAACAGGCCACTGATTACGTATGCGCCGGTAGTGATGCATGCGTTTTTGATATAAAAAGCCTCGGCTCAAAAAACTCATAAATTTCAAGCGCGAAATCAAATCGATAAATTCTGTTGCGATTTCAGGCAAGTAAGGCAAGTCCCCATGAGGAGGCTGGGCTCGTGATGTTGAATACCAGGGTGCCCAAGGAGCTTTTAAAAAAACTCAAGGTCTATTGCGCGATGAACGAGATCACCATACAGGCCTTTATTACCAAGTTGTTGCGCAAGAACCTATAAGCCTTTCTGCCAACAAGCATTAAACACATCCCTCGTTCGCTTCCGCCGATGATGTCCATGAGATTTAGCATTGACGCCCCATATGCTTTTCTATATTGTTCCTTCCCTAAAAGCGAGTTCCTGTTCGTCGCCTGGAAATCGCCAAAGCCAAGTGCGTTTAATTTACAGCCAATCGGAGGTTTTCTGTTAGAATGTCAAGATTACCTGTTATTGTAGGATTTGGAGGTGTTAATTCTGCAGGAAGAAGTTCATTTCATCAAGGCTACCGACGATTATTGATTGACCGGTTAGACACGTCAGTTGTTCAGGAAACCTATTTAAACCTTGCCACAATGGTGGGTTTATTAACATACGATCGCGGTAATTTTTTCACCAAAGATGGGAATGAATGCAGAACTGATGACGTGATTCAGCGTTTTGGAAAATCATTATTGGAAAATACGCTGCTGCGAAAAATCAGCGACGATCATTTTGATGTAGATCGCGTCATGCTAAACAAACCCATGTCGCTTCAAAGCCTGGACCATGAGAGCCGGTTTTTGGCGTTTAAACATGAACTGCCGGAACGAATTCCATCGAACTGGGATATCAATGATTCAAGTGATCATGGGGATACCGTTGAAATTACAATCAACGGGAGGTCTCAATTTTATTGTCCTGATGCCAAAACCGCTAAGGTACAAACTGCCGGACAGCTTCCAACCGGATTTGATCCTGGCAGTCTGTACCCGTCACGGCACCAGCCGCGGGGATTGAAAATGGCCGTCTACGGCGCATCCGATGCCATTTTCTCGGTTGGAATTGATTGGCAGCAGATTAAGGATCGGGTCAGCCCGGATGAAATAGGCGTCTATTCAAGTTGCGCACATGGCCAGATGGATGAAGCCGGTGGCGGCGGCCTCATGAAGGCCCACACCCTTGGCAGGCGCACTTCATCGAAACAATTATCCATGAGTCTGATGGATATGCCATCCAACTTCAATGGGCGCCTGTGCGACATTTCTCTACAATCTTGAAACCGCAATGAATGAAATCCGTTCTGGCAGACGGCGCGTTGCCATTGTCGGGAACAGCGAGGCACCGATTCTGCCTGAAATAATGGACGGGTATGCGGCCATGGGCGCCCTGGGAGATGACGCCCGGCTAAAGGCGATAAACAAGACCGATCAGATTTCCCACGTGCATCGTGCGTCATCTTGCAGACCCTTTAGCGAAAACTGCGGATTTACATTGTCCGAATCCTCCCAATATGTTGTTCTCTTTGATGATGAATTGGTAATGGAAACCGGCGCCCAGATTCACGGGGCAGTAGGCGACATTTTTATCAATGCAGACGGTTACAAGAAATCGATCTCTTCCCCCGGATTCGGTAATTACCTGACGCTGGCCAAAGCAGCCGCATCGGTTAAAGCCATATTGGGCCATGACAGCTTGAAACACCGGACATTTGTTTCAGCTCACGGTTCCGGAACCCCTCTGAATCGGACCACGGAGTCTCACGCGTTAAACGAAATCGCCAAAGCATTCAAAATCGAAAATTGGCCGGTTTGTGCCATCAAATGTTATTTAGGACATCCCCTGGCACAAGCCGCAGGGGAACAAGTGATTACCGCGCTTGGCACTTGGGCGTATGGATGGATACCGGGTATTTTTACATTAGAGAAGATTGCGGAGGATGTTCATCAAGCCCATCTCAATATTTTTCAAAAACACATGGAAGTCGGGCCTGACAACATGGAGGCGGCTTTCATCAATTCCAAAGGTTTCGGTGGCAATAATGCCACCGGTACGATTCTATCTCCCCATATTGTTTTGAAAATGTTGGAGAAAAAGTATGGTAAACGTGCGATGGTAAAATATCAAACCCAAAACGAACCGGTGACTGAAAAAGCGCGCCAGTACGACAAAGAATCCATATGCGGCCAGGCAAAACCCATTTACAAACCCAATGAAACGTTATTGGGCGAAAACGACCTGGAATTAGATGAAGATGCCATCAAAATATCAGGTGTTAAAAACAGCATCGATTTAAACATTCCAAACCCGTATCCTGATATGAGCTTAATTTAAGCCGGCAGGCACCATGGTGGGGGGAAGATGTTAAATTTGTTTTAGTATACAAAAGTTCAACAAACATACTATTTCCTAATATAATTTTATCTGCCCACATAGCCTCTGCTCATAAGGTATAGACAAATAGAGTTGCCCAATACTGACGGACTCGTAAAAAGTCGAATTCGGAAAAGCTATGCACAATATATTGTGTTTTAAATTGATTGCGACGGCAATATAACGTGTTTCAAAATTTTTCAGCTGACTTTTTACGAATCTTTCAATACTAAACAACTTTGATTTACGTTTAATGAAGTTGAGGCATAACGGACTGGGCAAGGATGCGAGGATAAAGCGTCTGCTCACCTGTCAGCCCGGCGTTCAGTCTCAAAATATTGCATATCCAAGTCATAACACACGATTTGCGGTACCTGTGTTACCTGCTATAAGGCTCCATCGGCACCGGCGCACCACCAACCCCAAAAGTCATTAGAACTTGATTGACATTACACGCCCCGCATGGCTAAAATAATTCTATTCAGACCATATACCCAGTGGCCCTTCTTTTACCTTTTCGGTGCCAACCGTTCCTGATGCTGACGGTCCCTGCGCCAACAGGAGAGGGAAAAGGGTCGTTAGGGTTAAGCCTGCGTTGGGGGTGCAAAATCCATTTAGGTACGAGGCCACTCGTGCTGAATACCTACCTAAAGAACGACTGGGCCGCTGGGATAAAAACGAACTCACCCGTTCACCCCGGGTTCGCGGCGGTTTGTTCTGCGGCCTTTCTTTTTATTTGCATCAACTATATTTGGCGTTAGCTGAGATGATATACTTCAGTGGAGTAACATCAAACCCTAAGGACTATGGAGGTGACCTATTAAAACACTTCGACATATTGGATCGCTGGCGTTTGTGATAGGACTGTTCACTGCAGTGTTTGTTGGAATACCGTGGCTCGTGTTCGTATCCGATGATCCGGTCACGCCTTGGTGGTTCAGGATAGCAGTATTGTGCATTCTCGGGGGTATCCTTGTTGTCCTGCTGACGTTGGCTCTCGAACAAAAGACATACAGGAAATCAAATAAAAAACCGCTTCCTGCTGAGTCTGATCGCACGGTTTTGCTATTGAATTC
Organism: Deltaproteobacteria bacterium; assembly: GCA_019310865.1. The sequence goes on from JAFDDL010000291.1 coordinate 10,081, forward strand.
CGATGCAATGCCCGGTCGAAAAATCACGGAGATTCTTGGCCTCGTACAGGGCCACACAGTGTTTGCCGTCTGGCTTGGCAAAGACCTATCCGCCATAGTCAGGTTAATCCTTGGCGGTGAATTGACAGAATACACCGAGATGATGGGAAGCGCTCGATCAACCGCAACCAATAGGATGATAGCCCAGGCTGCAGAAATGGGTGCTGATGCGATCATCAATGTTCGCTATATGACTACGAGTGTTGTGGGCAGTGCGGCTGAACTCTTAGTGTACGGCACAGCTGTAAAGCTCAGCCAACCATTGCGTGGAGCAGACGCTTAGATTACCGCCATCGCAATACCGGACCAAACAGTACCAGTCCGCGTTGCCTCTCCGCTACCAAATGAAAATTTATCCAGAAAAATAGAGGTTTTTCGATTAGTTGTTCAAGATATTGATAGCAGCATATTTGAGGGGACAGCGGTTTTAAAATGCCCGTCATTGGAGATAAAAAAATCAACTTCGTTTAACAGGCCTGAAGCGATAATCAGGCTA
>JAFDDL010000292.1 GCA_019310865.1 Deltaproteobacteria bacterium
GGAGCACCAGGGTGATGACGAACGCCATGGCAAAAAATCCGGCAATGGCTTTGGTGCCGTTGATCATATTGCCCAACAGTTTGGCAACACCGATAATATAGACATTGAAGCCCTTGGCCTCGAATTTGATCCGGATGTCATCGAGTTTATCAGAAAAGTCCCGGTAATCTAGGGCTTTCCCGGTTTCCGGATTGATCTCCAGAAGGGGCGCCAGGATAATGGCTGACTTGAAATCGTTGGCCACCAAGCGGCCGATGGTGCCCGAGCGCATGATGTTGTTTTTGACCTGTTCTACGGAGGCCTGGGTGCCATCGTACGAATCGGGGATTACCAACCCACCGTCAAAACCACCTTCCGTAACGGCACGCCATTGAACATTTTTGGTCCACAGTGATTTTAAACCCACACGGTCGACGCCCGGTAGAAAGAACACCGCATCGGTTACTTCTTTCAGGATCTTAATATACTCGTCGTTGAAAATGTCGCCGTCTTTGGCCTCCACGGCAAGCCGGACGATGTTTCCGCCCTGAACATCGGTTCGATTCGCAAGGAAGTTCTGGATGTACGGATGCTTCAGGGGCACCATTTTCTCGAATCCGGCCTGGGGCCGGATTTCGGTCGCGAAATAACCCAGGAATAGGGTAATCGCCAACATCACCATCAGGCATAGTTTCCGGTGGCCAAAGAATAGACGCGCGAGAAATGGATGGCCTTCCTGACGGCTCGCATTTGCCGATTGATTATTTGCCGATATTGTTGAATTATCCATATTCATTACTTCCATTTGTTCGCTGAAGTTTTAAAAGAAAAGTCTGTCCAAAGAAAAGGTTCAATTCTGATCGTATTTCGAAATTAGAATCAGGGGTTGATGCCAAGACGCTCCAGGCCCCTCATCCCCACCACAAGTATCTTTCCGTTTCCGGTCGGAACCACAGATGACAGGATGCTCCGATCACGGCGTGGTATGACCCGGCACGATTCGGCATTGCTGCTGCACACCAGCAGGGTGCCGTTCTGACCCACAAACACAAGCCTTTTATCCGGTAAGGACAACCCGCCATAGAGGCTCGCCTCCACGTTGTGTACTACCCGTTGCCATGTGTTTCCCAAATCATTGCTCCGAAAGGTGTTTCCTTTCAGGCCGAAAACAAATACCTGCCCGTCAACGTCGGTCCCGAAAACACCGAAGAGCCCGCCGGTGTATGGAGATTCAAGATGTTGCCAGGTATCCCCGCCATCGTTGGACCGGAAGATGTTGCCTTCCTCCCCGACCACGAATATGGCGCCGTTCTTCACGCCTGTAACCGCATAGAGGTGCAGGGAATCGGGGTTGTCCACCTTTGTGGCATAATCCTCCCAGGTTTTTCCCCCGTCACGGGTATGAAAGAAGTATCCGAAACCACCCACCGCAAAGCCTTCCTGGTCGTTTTTAAACCAGATGTCCATGATGGGTTTGGACGGGCCGATTTCAATATCGCGCTGGGCCTCCTCAAGTCGCCAGTTGGCCATTTCCAACTGATAGGCGATATCCTCGCTGTCACGGCTCTCCGCAGCTTTGGCCGCAAAACGTTCCACATCTCTCTTTGCCGCCGCCAGAACGATTTCGGATGCGGTTGCGCCGTCCAGTTGCTTTTGCCAGGTTTTGCCGCCGTCCTCGGTGTGGAGCATCACGCCATCGTGGCCGGATACCCAGCCCTTTTGGGGCGTCGAAAAATGGATTGCAGTGAGGTTCACCCGGACAGGGACCTGGGCTTGCGTCCAGGTGTGTCCATCATCCTCGGAGAAGATTATCTGGCCCTGTTCTCCCACCGCCACCAGGCGCTCTCCGGCCTGGGCAGCATCCGTCAAAAGACTTTTATGTGCCTTATCTGTCTTCATGGCCGGCATGCCAAGCCTGTCGTCCAGCGCCATGGCCGATTGTCCGGTAAACCAGCCCCAATTGAGAATAACCAGCAGCGCGATTAACACATTAAAGCGGGAACGTTGTTGAAAAGTTTTCATCGTAAATCCTTACATCAGTTAATGATTCATTAACTTGAAATTCCGTTACATATTCCCTGCTTTGTTTGGTTCTGGGTAAGCAACCGTTGAAGATGTTTGCTTACCCAGACCATAACATCTACCTGATGCCGGAGCGACGCAGAGACGATGAATTGAAATGTGAGTCTTTGGGTACCTTCAAGTGAAACTCGTATGTTTTGGGTTCTTCGTTCAGCATGGGCACCACGTTGTATCGTCTCGACATGAGATCGTGGTGGACTTCCGTTGTCTTGAACAGTGTGGGTACATCCCAGTAGAGCACCAGGTAACTGATGGCGCATCGCCAGAGGGTGCCCTTTTCATCGTAGCGATCATTTACAGCGATGGCCCAGCTGTCTTCATCCAGATATTTGACGCGCCGGGAATAGACGTGTCGTTTACCCTCCTTGAGGTTGGCTTCCAACACCCAAACCCTGTGAAGTTCGTATCGGCATAGATCCGGATTAATGTGGAACGGTTTAACAATATCATCGTATGTATATTCCGGGAGAGCAAGCTTGAAATTATTATAAGGAATGATGATTTCCTTTTTCCCCACGAGTTTCCATTCATATCGATCCGGGGCGCCCATGAACATGTCGTAATCGTCCATGGTTCGCATCCCCTGGCCGCTTGGAAGCGGGGTGTCGTAAGCAAGCACCGGTGCGCGACGAACACGGCGCTGGCCTGCGAAATAGCGCCATGCGTTCCGTGGGCTTTTCACCGGATTGATGTAATCATGAAGAAGAAACTGGTCACCTGCGATTCTCGGCGGTGCGGTTTGAAGCACCTTGGTAATCACATTCATGTCGGAGCCTGTTTTGGCAGGATCATAAAAAGGGAAGTAACGTTCCAGCAACACGGTTTCGTCTACATACTTTCCGTTAAGATCCGGCGTTGCCTGCAGACCGTGTGACCGTCTATAAACCCCCCGGAACCGAAGCATGTGATTCCATATACCTTCCGTCCCGGATTTGGGGATGGGAAAGGGGACACCGGCGGCGGCGTTTCCAATGGCGTTTCCATTTTCCGTCAGCTCGCAGTTCAGCGCATTCTGATAGGTGTTTTCCACATACCAATCCGGGTAAATTGCCGTGCGGCGAGTTTGGTATACGGGCATCTTGAATGTTTCCGGATAGGCCTTGAACATGGCCTTCAGTCCATCCGTCAGTTTGTCTGCATATTGATCAACGTTTTGGGCCGTGATGACATACAGCGGTTTGTCTTCGGGAAACGGATCCGGCTGGTGATAGCCCGGGCCTTTGTAACCGGCCGGCACCGGTACGCCTTTGCCGGTCCATGCGGGAATGGAGCCGTCGGCGTTGCCGGCCTTTTCAGCCCCCATGGGGGTCAGTTCGGTTTTGAGTTTTGCTGCCTCATCGGCACTCACTTTCGCCAGGACCGTCGATGATCCCAAGGTGAGGAAAGCGGCCAGGATAAAAACGATCATCATTTTTGTTTTAAACATCACAAACTCCTTTTTCTATGTTTTTCTTCTGATTGTAGTAAGCCCTTACATTCTCCATTTCAGCGAGAACGTCACATTGTCCTTATCACCGATGACGTTGTCGGTGTCATTGCCGAAAAAGGCGTTGTACCCAATACCCAACGTCAAGTTCTGCAGGTATGTGAAGTCGAACTTGATGCCTGCTGATTTCGCATTCCGAGAAAAACTGGTGGCCGGAATGGGTGACAAGCCGATGTCGTGGTTGAAACTCAAGGTAACTTTCAATTCCGTGCCGGAAAGGGCAGGCACCATCTTTTCAATCGATCGAAAATAATCCAGAGAGAGCTTCGCTTTGTATCCATAGGACCACTGGGTTCCCAAGTCATTCGGATCTCCTGTGAAACCTGACCGTTGAGATTTTTCATTCCCCCTGAAAAACTCACCGTCCTCCAGATCCGGCGTGTAGACTGCTCCGACTTCGCAGATAAAGGAGATTTCGTCGGCAATTTTCCGGAACGGGAGCCTCTGGTTGAAGGTGATCCCACCGACCCAGATGTCTTCGAGGGTGGACAGGTGATAAATCCCTGACCCGCCTGTAGCACGATCCATGATTGCGATCGGGAGCCCGACATTATCACCGGTGGTTTGGACAGGAATGTCGTGGTGATAGGCGAGCTCCATGCTCACGGCGGTCTCGGTCCAGGGGAGAACCGTGTTGAAACTAGCCGCAATCAGTTGAACATTCTCGATGTATTCAAAGCTGTAGCCGGACAGGTCAAACGCATCCGCGACCAGAAGCCCATTGGGAAGTGCAGGGCTGCCGATGGTCGAATGAGGATCGGGAGAGCCTTGGAGGCCATAGATCACGACATCCGGCAGCTTCCGGTGATAGTTGATGAAGTAGAGGCCGAAGTCAGTGGATCCTAATGCCTCGCAAACGTAATTCAGCGCGAAACCGAACTGGCCCGAATCACTGGGGGCATCGTTTCTTCCCACATGGTCAAGGACACCATACCAGGGAAAACCGCCGCCGGCTCCGCCGGGGCCCACAAAAACACTCGTTGACGGCTCACCGATCCAATCGTTCCCGGCCAGATATGATCCGATGGGTGGGGGGACTGTTTTTTCCCAGTCAAACTGGTAATAGGCCTGCAAGGAAAGGCTGGGCGTCAGCTCAATGCCTGCCGAGACCTGGTTCGTGGGTAGGATAAGTTCCTTGATCTCGGTGCCGGGAAGCGGCGCCTTGGATGCATCCAGGGGGTTGATCGCCGACATGATGCCGTGGAGGATGAACGCGCTCTCTCCCCAGTTGACCACATGCCAGCCGAGTTTTACTGAAAAGGGGTGGTCCGTTCCCTGAAAAAGTCCGGCAAACACGAAGGCGTCGAGCTTGTCAAAGTCTTGTCCCAGGCGCCCTTCCATTTTGTCGGAAAACGCGTCGTTTTTGCCCAAAGGGCCGCCGTATTGGGGATGGATATTATTTGACAGGGGCTTGTCATGATCGTTACTTGCGCCCTGGATGATCGGATCCCAGAGGGCATAACCCCGTCCGAAAAATCCGATCACGCCATCTTCAAGGTCACGCTTTAGCTCCAATTCGCCAAGGGCCTTGAACTGACTTGACACAATGCCGGTGTCAAAGTTCCGGTTGGCGTCATCCTTGTTCATGTGGTTCCATCCCTGGGCGCTCTTGTCCGGGTCTTCCACTCGGAACATGGCCCCATAGGTCAAGGTAAGGTCAAAACCGCCGTAAATTCCTTCTCCCATGTCACCAATCTTGAATGCATGGCTCGGACTGGAAAGCGAACCACAGAGCAGCAGTGTAATTGCAAAAACGAACGCCGGCCCTTTGAAAATGTGCCGAAAACTTCCCGGCGTGTTCCGGCGAGTGGATTGTTTACCAAATAAGTTACGCATGATCACCTCCTGATTAAAAGTAAAAA
>JAFDDL010000293.1 GCA_019310865.1 Deltaproteobacteria bacterium
TGCCCGAACGTATGTGTCTTCCACTAGAATCCGGACCGGATTAAATCCTTCTTGATAGTATGGCCCAACTGGTGATGTGATGATGTAAAAAATATATTCGTGAGCCGGGCGAACCCCCAGAAACGCTTCAGAAGCGATAATGGTAGGACGCACATAGAGGGACGTGCCCGGAGCCGATGGCACCCAATCCTTGTCGACTTGAATGAGCGTTTTCATGCCGGCATATACCAACTCTTCCGGGAATTCTGGTATGCACAATCGCTCGCAGGATCGCTGCATTCGTTTCAAATTGTCATGCGCCCTGAACAGCGCAATCTTGTCTCCCGGATGACGATAGGCTTTATAGCCTTCAAATACCTCCTGACCATAATGCAGGACAACCGCCGCAGGATCCAGTGTGAAAGGGCCGTATGGTACAATCCGGGGCGCATGCCACCCCTGGTTTAACCCATATTCCAGAATAAACATATGGTTGGAAAAATTCGTGCCAAAGCCGAGCTTGGAATCATCTGCAGGTTTTTGCCGGGCCATGCCCGGACTGACCAGAGAAACAGGTATTTCCATGGAATTACTCCTTTCTTGCCTCGATCTCACGCTGAACCCTTCTCAGGCGAAGTTCATCTGCAATCAAAGACGGCATTGCACACAGATAACAGTCATTTGGAAGAGCTGAAGGCTCGAATGCATCCACACCGTGTTTAAGACGAATATCTGCAACTTTTTTTACAGATGATACAAACCATTCTGCCTCAGGTGCACGGAATCCCTCATAAGGTGTTCCCTGTACAGGGCTCCAGACCAATGGGATTGATGCAATACCTCTTTCAGACATCCACTCTATTCCTTCCATCAATGATTTTTCAGGCTCCTGGAATCCAGTCACAAAATGGGTAGACACCCTTCCGGGGCCATAAACTTCAGCAGCAGTTTCAAGGGCCTTGAGCCAGTGGTCTCTTCCTTGTACCTCCTCTTTTCCAGGACAGTACATTTTAAAAAGATCCTTATCCCAGATTTCAAGATTATATGCCACAGAATAGAATCCGAGATCTTTATATTCCTGGATGGCTCTTTTCAGGTCATCGCCCCGGTCTTCCGGTGCTGTTCGAATAACATTTACAGGGATATCATCGCGACCCAGTGCTTTTTTCATCATGTTAATAATATCGAGTATCATTTTGTCTTCGCGATCAACAATTATACCCTCTTTATTCTTTTTCCGTGACAGATATCCGCCGGTGAGCAAAATATGTTTAACGCATCCTTCTTCAAATGCAGCTTTTGTAACTTCATAGATCTGATCCATGGTTCTTTTTGAAACCTGAAGATCATCTTTGGTCCAGCTCATGTTGGGTACTATGTTGCAGAATCGGCATCCTTTATCATTGGCCCAGTACATGCAAAAAGTCGCGTAATTCAAAACCAGGCAGTCCTGCCCACGTTTTGGTGCTATCCTTCGCATGATAATGTCCTTACTGGCTTCTTTGGAATAATAATCCGGTCTTGGGATATGGCGGGCTTCAATGAGAAATTTTCCGTCCCTTTTTAAGACCATGACACCATCTTCCACGGTACAAAACCATCTGGAATCTCTGTTTTCCCGAACCTGCACAATAGTATCCATGGGCAGCAGCAATTCTTCTGGCAGGTGATACGTATGCTCTCCGATATTCCAGTCAAAAAGCCATCTGGACTGTTCCCGATAAACATCGCAAACACCTTCCAGGGCGGATTTATCAAACCTTATGCCATCGGCAAGGAGGCTTGCTTTCACATAGATTTCTTTCTCCAGACCTTCTGGTGTCGCCTCCAAGGGTGGCTTGACAAGAGGTGCGGCTGGATTGTCTGCGTTGTATACAGTTTTGTACCAGTCTTCGTATTTTTGATTAATGTCGGAAAATATATTATTTTCTTTGTTGGCATTGAACATATTTCATCTCCTGGTAATATGGTTAATCGTTTTCTCGTTCTCAACAGTCACAGATACAATCCTATTGACAACTGTAAACAGAAATTGTTAGTAAGTAAAATTAATCATTCTACTTGAATGCATTAGCAAGGCTTATTAATCTTTTTACATATGAGGGTATAATATATGTTGCCAGACTTTAATCGGCTAAAAATCTTTTATTATATATATTTAGAAAATAGCTGTACTGCGGCTGCCAGATGTTTACATATGACCCAATCCGGGGTGAGCCAACATCTTCAAAAGCTGGAATTTGAATTGAATTCAGCTCTTTTTACCCGATCCCGTCGACAATTGATCCCAACAGCAGCCGGGACAAGATTATTTAACGTTATTCAACCATTCATTGAAGCGCTTGAGATCGGGGTTAAAAATATTAAAAAATCAGAAATTATTCCATCCGGATACCTGCGCATAGGATTCCCCGTAGAATTTACCCAAAAACATGTGCCCGGTATTCTGGCTTCATTCCGGGAGAAATATCCCGATGTGAATTTTTTCATTAAAATGGGTCCACCAGAAACACTTTTACCCATGTTACGGGATGGAAAACTTGACTTTGCCTACATTGATATTTTCCCAAACGAGTGGGGAGCGTACTGGGATTTCAGCCCATACTCCGTTGAACCAATACTTGAGGAGGAAATGGTTTTGGCATGTTCAAAAGTCTATTATGATAAAAGGATTAAGGGGGATCATTCCTTTGAACACATGTCAAGTTTAGAGTATATTTCTTATAAGCTTTATACGACAGCATTGCAGAGCTGGTTCATATCTAATTTTGACCTTTTCCCAAGCCAATTAAATATAGTATTGACAATAGACAGTCTTCAAGCCGGAATTGAAGCAATACGCTGCCATATAGGGTTAGGCGTTATTGTCACCCATCTTATGTCCAAAGCAATACATGACGGAAGTATTGTTATAATAAAAATATCTCAAAAGAAAAGTATTAATAAAATAGCATTTTTTCAATTGTCGCATAAAAAGCCCACTCTAAGCGAAAAAATGTTTCAAGAACATTTTCAAAATGAAATTAATAAGTCAGGATTGCGCCAACTATAGGAGAGTTTTTTGATTTTTTTCTTCAATCTGTCCTTCCCGAAAACTCGTATCAATTGATATTATTGACTTTTTTGATATATTGCATTACGGTGCCCAGAATTGATTTGAACTATTGAGGATTATGTTATTGGGCATGAGAGCTGTAATCGTATCTGCATTCAGTCTTGTTTGGTCTGTATTTCGGTCTCGCTTATCTATGAGACTTGAAATTGTGGCGCTTCGCCCCATCAACTGCTGGTATACCAGAGAAGGGACAGGAGACCCGAGATAAGACCTGCGGACCGCATGTTTTGGTCCTTTCTGTCAAAACACTGACCTGTCTGGAAGAAAGCCTTGTATCTGGTCAAACCGGCAACAGTGATTGCTTGGAGAGCCTTTCTCGATAACCATTTGAAGGACCTTGTTTCCATTGATACGTTTGTAGTACCAACCCTCAAAAACACTGTCTGGAAAAGTTATAAGGTGATGAGTATGGGAATAGCTCAAAATCCCTCTATCACCACAGTTTGCTCGGCTCTGTATTCCCGCAGCGGATTTTCAAATTCAAAGCCGAACAACCCGGGGTTTTCTCCAATCACAGCGGCGGAAAAAACATAGAGAACATAGTCGTAGGTTTCCCTGGGGATTTCATGAGTTTCCATGAGCTTCCAGAAATTGCGTTCCCGTGGGTTGGTCGGCATTTTCCGTATTCTCCGCCGCACGTTGTTGTACCCCCAGTTGTAGGAAGCAACCACCAGTAGGCCAGAAGCCTGGGCCTCGGTGCTGTAGATGTAATGCAGATAGCGGGCCGCCGCCCGCGTGGCTTTATCAAAATCAAACCGTTCGTCTTTGGGGTCATAGCGGGGCAGTTCCACCAGCGGGCCAGTCTGAAGCCCGTATTGGGCAGCTGTGGTGGGGATAAACTGCCAGAATCCCTTGGCAATCCCAAAGCGCGTCCGGGGACCGATGGCCTGGGCCTTGAAATCACTTTCCTGGAGAGCAATGTATAAAAACTGGGGCGGAAGATTTTCGGTCAGCATAGTACGGAAAACACGCGCAGCGAAACGGTTTTTTTCAACTCGCGCTAGTGCTCGCGAAAGGCGCGGAGTTGTTCTCCATAATTCAATGTATTTTTTAACCTCTTTAAAGAAAGGTTCTGGAACATTCAGGTCACATTCGCCGAAAAGCCGGGCCATCCGGAAAATCGCCCGGTCCTTTTCATCCGTGTATTTACTGAAGATACCGGTTTCCTCGACAAAGCTCGTGTAGCGGTCTCTCAATTCTTCCAGCCGGCGGTGTCTTGCGGCCAGCTGTTTTTTGTGGGTGTTTTCTCCGGAATTAGCCGCCGTTTTATAAAGATCTTCCACCTGCATCTCCATGGATTTCATTTCATAGAAGATCTCAATCCCCATTTGCTTCAGATTTTTAAACTTGAAATATTGTTGGAGGCCGAACACGGCTGCCAGAATAAAAAGGCCGCTCACAATAGCAGTGATTTTACGGTGACGACGGGACTCCATCTGTTTTACTCGCTTGAACGCGTCGTGCATGAGAACACTGCCTGGATCGGCGTTTCCGGAAGGTTTCCCGCCGGAGAATTTCTTGACAATCTTGGTTACCGAGGAAGGCAGGGAGGCCCACTGGGTTTCAGATATTGTGTTTTTCCTAGTCTGATTCTCCGCTGAGTCGGAAGTTTCGGAAAGAGGAGAAGTGAGATTGCTTGAGTTGAGCAGCTCGACTCTGATACTGGGTCCGTTACTGGCAATTCGAAGCACCGAGTTTTTCGAGATCAAGGCATGTTGAACCCGTTCACCATTTAAAAAGGTACCATTACGGCTTCCCAGATCACGAACCCACCACCCACCACGCTCACGGCAAATTTCCAGGTGCCGTTTACTCACTACTGGATCAGGCAAATAGATGGGGCAGGAGTTTTCCCGACCGACCCGGAAAGATTCAGTAAAAACCAGGGAATTTTCCCCTTCTCCTGGAGAACTGTAAGTGACTCGAATCGCTCCGAATTCTCTGGGAGCTTTTATATTAAGCGTTTCATCCTTCAAGATCCGACCTCTGAAAAGATAACTGGTACTGTTAAGAATGGGTCCTAACCAAACCATTGTTTTTCTGTAAAACGCGCTCTCCCGAAAAGGCGAAATGCCCAAGTTTTGGACAGCGCTCCGAAAAAATCAAGGAATTTTTTCAATACCGTCCCAGTAAAAAAGAGAACCTGCTTGATCCCCGTCAAACCAGCTTGTCATTAAGTAGGGGTGAATCCCAGCACCAGACCCACCCCATTTGCTCTATCGATAAATGTTCTCAACCCACCGTATCACCTCCGTATCGCTATTGGTTCCAAGGTATAGCTGGGTCGTTTGCAAATTAGCGTGCCTG
>JAFDDL010000294.1 GCA_019310865.1 Deltaproteobacteria bacterium
GAGTTCCGACCAGGTATTGGCAATACCGATTCTATGCTTGGAAAGATCTTCGGTACTGCAGCCGCATCCATGGAGAAGGGAGGGCATCGTAATACTTTCCAGAATCTCTTTTATTGAATCGGGTATGGTAAATTTATTCTCGTTTTTCATTTTTTGTCTCCTTGATTATTGAATTGATTCTCTCTCATTTGGGGGCAGCAAAAAGGTTTATAACTCAGACGGGGCAAATAGGACCTATTCCAGAACCGCACCCTTTGCCGCCGATGTTACCAGTTTGACATAACGCCGCATATAACCGAACGGAATTTCCTTTTGTACCGGTTTCCATGCTTTCAGCCTATCCGCTATCTGCTCTCCAGTCAAGTTGATCTCAAGCGTTTTGATCTCAAGCGTTCGGCCGGGAACATCGATGCTGATTTCATCGCCGTCCTGCACAATTGCAATCGGCCCGCCATCAGCCGCCTCAGGAGATACGTGGCCGATACACGGCCCGGAAGTGCCGCCGGAAAATCGTCCGTCCGTAACCAAAGCCACTTTCTGATATCCGCCCAGACCCAGAGCCGTGGTCACTGCCAGCAGCTCGGGCATACCGGGACCTCCTTTTGGTCCTTCATAGCGGATAACGATCACTTCCCCTTCATTCAAGGTCTTCTCCCGAAGGGCGGTCAGGCAATCCGCTTCCGAATCAAAAATTCTGGCTTTACCCGTAAACTGGCGCATCTCTTTAGCCATCGCCGATTGTTTAACAACCGCGCCCTCCGGTGCCAGGTTTCCTGTCAGAACGACCGAACTGCCTTCCGGCAGATGCGCATTTTCCTTGCTGGGAATCACTTTGTCGTTCTTCACAACTGCCGCTTCAACAACTTCAGCCATGGTCTGCCCGGATACACTCAACGCATCCAGGTGCAGGTCGTCAGCCAACATCTTCATGACCGCCGGAACCCCGCCTGCCACATCAAGATCCTGTGTCCCGTATGGTCCATTGGGAGAGATACTGCAAAGCGTAGGGATCTTTCTATTATAGTCATTGAACTTCTGTAAAGGGAAATCCAGTCCAAGCGATTGTGCAAGCGCAGGCAGATGAAGTGTCGCATTGGTCGATCCGCCAATGGCCAGGTCAACCATCAGGGCGTTTTCCAATGCTTTTTCGGTCAGGATTTTTCCGGCGGTCAGGCCTTCCGCCACCAGTTGGCAAATGCGCTTGCCGGCCCTTCTGGCAGCTCTGAGTTTATCCGCGTGATAAGCCGGAATATTTGCCGTACCCGGCAATGACACCCCCAGTGCTTCGGTTAGGCACTGAAAGGTATTGGCCGTACCCATCGTTTCACAGGCGCCTGCCGTGGCGCAAGTTACGCAAGCAGCCATATCATCCTGATCATCACTGTCTTTGTAGTCACGGAAAAAAACCGCGTAGAAATTGGCAAAGCAGCCTCTCAAGCGCCAGGAAGTTATCGTTTCCGGCAATGAGGCCGTTGTTGACGAAGAAAATAAGACCTACGAAATAAAACCCATGGATATTCAACAAGTCAACGCCTGGCGAGATGGACGATTGATATTCCAGTCCACTCCGCTGATGGATGTGATTGACGAGGTTAACCGGTATATTGAAAATAAGATTGTAATCGGTGACCAAAGTCTCGAAGATGTCACCAAAAGCTTAGATTTCAAAATCAAGGATAGAAATGAGTTTATCAGCACACTTGATATTGTAATACCCATTGTCTCCCAAAGAACTTCCGATGGCCAGGTTGTAATCTTTAGAAGGGAGAACGCTTAGCCAACTGGAAAGGAAGCGATACGTTTGTCGCCAATCGTTGCGACTGCATATAAAGGCAGAAACAAGAGCTTTTGCTCTGAGCGTTTTCGGTATGCCCCATCATATAGTACCAAACCGTAAGGGCAGTTAGGATATGCTTCAAGCATCAAATGAAGGCTTCTCAGACTTCCGCTTGCACCTGATTTTACCTCTACAGGGTAGATAGCGCCTCCTTTTACAACAAGGTAGTCGACTTCGGCATTACTGCCCCTTGCGTCTCGTGCCCAGTAAAACAATTCTGAACTATGCCATGCTAAAAGTTCTTGAGCAACAAATTGCTCAGCCAGTTTACCACGATACATCGCCAGAAGTTTATGCTGCTGCAGTTCCATTTCAACCGGCACCTGACTAATGCGCTGCATCAGCCCTATGTCTAAAATAGAGGCCTTAAATTTCTTCTGGTTGGCTGTTGCAGCCAATGGCAAGCCGGAAGGATCACAGTCAGGGATTTTGTGAATAATCCTTGCTTTCGTCAATAAATCAAATGCCTTGCGATTCATTTGACCGGAATGACCAGCATTAAGACGGGTATATTTCAATTGATCCCCGACACTTTTAGCGACGTTCAAAAAAACGGCATCAAGGCACGTCGTGTCGATGTGAGGCTTATATTTGGAAAAATCATCCCGATATGAGTCCAGTATCTCTGACTGAACCTGAAAGGTTTCAATCATGGATCCTGAATCCCGCCAGGTTTTTACAGACTCGGGCATGCCGCCGATAAAAAAATAGTTACGCAATTCTTTAAGAATCATCTGTTGAATCGATTGGCTAATATCAGCCGGTGGTTTGATCGAATAATCGGCCATTGGCTCCCTGCCTATCGCCAGAAGATATTCATAGAAAGTCATTGGATGCAGATGTAGATACTGCACTAGACCAACAGGAATTGATATTTCCCCAAAGGCAAATTCTAGCAGCGATCCAGCTGCTACAACGTGAAGTTCCGGCATTTCCTCATAAAAATATCGCAGCGCAGTAATGGCACGTGGACAGGCTTGGATCTCATCAAAAAAAAGAAGCGTTTCACCGGAAATAATCCGTTTGGTTGCCAATTCCATGTGGTTCAATATTATACGGCAGTCCAGATTTCCAGAAAAATGAACATGAAGATCCTTTCGTTTCTCCAGATCGATTTTTACAAAACTGTCAAATTGACTCGCCAAAACGTTCTCAACAAGCCATGTTTTACCAACTTGACGGGCTCCCCGTATAATAAGCGGTTTGCGACGAGGAGAACGCTTCCAATCGATCAGCTCATGTTCTACCATTCGCTTCATAAACGCTGTCTCCTTTGTTCAGCAAGATCCAATTCAAATATGTAAATATACTTAAACCAGTGCTTATTTTATGCAAAAAACGTAGAATGTCAAGGGTGTTTTTATATTTTTAGCGTAAAAAATCAATGCTATTATTTAGGAGGCGGAAACACATCTAAGGCATTATTTCCATAATGTCAAGCAGTTAACTTGGTGCGACCCTATCCTTACTAACATGTGCGACCCTATCCTAGGGAAGATCGACCGCTGATAACCCTTTCAGATATTTGGTGCGGAAGCGGAACATCAAATACAACCGCACAAAATCGGAAAAAGTTGTTTTGGTGCGCCTTATTAATTTAATCATTGACGCACCAAATCGATAATAGTTGATTTGGTGCGTCAAATAATATATAATTTTCGAAATGCCAAATTAATTTCCAGACATTTACGGAGAGGCCTTTATGAGCAAGTTTGTCGGCAGAGAGACGGAAATAGGCGAACTTAAAAGATTGCACAAAACCCGGAAGGCAAACCTTGTGATTGTGCAGGGGCGACGCCGGATAGGAAAAAGTCGCTTGGTGGAAGAATTCGCCGGGGGGAAAAGATTTTATCAATTCACAGGTATCGCTCCCACGAAAGACACCAATGCCCAAACGCAACGCAATGAATTCATCAGACAACTCAGCACCCAGACCGATCTGCCGGAAATGATAAGTGACGACTGGGGAAAATTATTTCACCTGCTGGCAAGAGAAACCAAACAAGGACAGGTGATTATTCTGTTGGATGAAATCTCCTGGATGGCATCGGGAGATCCTACGTTTCTGGGAAAACTAAAAACTGCCTGGGATCTATATTTCAATAAAAATCCTAAATTGATGCTGATCTTATGCGGCTCAGTGTCTTCCTGGATTGAAAAAAATATCGTCAGCAGCACAGCGTTTTTGGGCCGGCCCTCCAGAATTATAAAACTGGAAGCGCTATCTCTTTCTGAATGCCACCAATTTTGGGATGTTGCCGAGAATAAAAAAAATAGAGCACGGGGATTCGGGATATCTCCTTATGAAAAGCTTAAAGTGCTGGCTGTTACAGGCGGCGTACCCCGTTATCTTGAACTGATTGATCCAACATTAAGCGCGGAAGAGAATATAAGGTATCTTTTTTTCTCTAAAAACAGTGCCCTGCTAAATGAATTTGAACACATCTTTTCAGACACCTTTGGTTCAAGAAGTGAAATTTACCGAAAAATCATCACCAGCTTGATCAAGGGGCCGGCCAATCTAACCGAAATTTTACGAAATGCGAAAAAAACAAAAACCGGAGACTATAGCGAATACCTGAATGATCTGGTCGCTGCCGGTTTCCTGGCACGTGATTATACCTGGCAACTCAAGACGGGAGAAATTTCAAAACTGAGCCACTACCGGCTCAAGGACAACTTCGTGAGGTTTTACCTTCGATATGTACGTCCGAACAAGCCCAAGATAGAAAAGGGCTTATTTAAAAGTCGTTCTATCAGCACATTGCCCGGCTGGGAAACCGTTCTTTCCTTACAATTCGAAAATCTGGTCCTGAACAATGATCATAAAGTCATTCAGCGATTAGGTCTTGCTCCGGAAGATCTTGTTTTTTCCAATCCGTTTTTTCAGCGTAGAACCAAAACGCAATCAGGCTGCCAGATCGATATGGCGATCCAGACAAAATTCAATACAGTTTATTTATGCGAAATAAAATTTTCAAAATCAATCTTAAAAACGTCCATTATTTCTGATGTAAGGGAAAAGTTTTTGCGCCTCAAATTACCCAGAAATTTCTCCATAAGACCGGTACTGATTCATGTAAACGGCGTGCATGAGGATGTAATTGACAGCGGATTCTTTTCCGGAATCATCGACTTTGGTGAGCTGTTAACCCCCTAAAAACTGCTTTGTGCAAGCCATCTTTTACGATCCCTTGAAAATTTCAGAAGGAAAGAATTTGATGTTGCCCGCTGGCGAAACCATCAAAATCAGGGTAAAAATCCTGGCCCAGAGGACCAGGCTTTGAGTACCCCTTGAAGGGGTAAGATTGCCTTGCCCTCTGAGGGGACAAGGATGAGTTGTCTCCCGTTTAATTATTAGAACAACTTCCGGTCAGCGCATAGAGCCAGCCGAATGCATCGTTCACCCAGTCAAACGCCGATTGAATGGTGGCGCTGAATAGCTGATCGTTCCACAATCCCAGGGCCAGGCAGCCGAGAAGAATAGCAAAGGGTGGCCAGAACACCAAATGATCAATTTGTTTCCCGCAGCTAGCTTGCATCTTTGTTTCAAGAACGGTCATTTTTTCCGGCATGTTATCCACTATATGGTTTTAGTTTGGCCCCGGTTAAGTTTCCATTGAGTAGTAAATGTATTGCGTGGACATTAATTCTGTCTTTTATAACCGGTCACCTCCGCGGACGTCGTCGATCGCGGCTTGCTTAATCTCGGAGATTTTTTCTAAAATATCAGATGGTAGTGGCTTTGGCTGATGCGTCTCGCAGATATGCCGCACCTTCTCATTGACCCGCTGAGCCATCGATTTGCCACCTTCCTCCTTCCAAACCTGGTAATTTTG